>NZ_JAKSXU010000056.1:0-134216 GCF_022829325.1 Methylobacterium sp. J-092
CGATTTCGGGATGGAACGGAACATCATGGGCGTCGGGGTGGGCGCCTCCGATCCCGGAACGTCGCGCCGACGCGGTGAAGCTTGCGTCAACGCCCCGACTGCGAGGCCATCCCGTCGCGGGACGTCGCCGGCGATCTCAGCGGCTGGCGGCGGTGACCGGGGAGGTGACGCCGCCGAGGGAGACCCAGGCGCCAGCGTCCTGGCTCTCGCGCTTGCTGAACGTGTAGCCGGTGCGGTGCCAGGGCGGGCGCTGGCTGGTCTTGTGGTGGAGCACCAGGTCGCCGCGGTCGGTGATCAGGGTGAGCACGGCGACCTGGTGCTCGACAACAAGACCAGCCAGATCCTGCCCTGGCACCGCACCGGCTACACCTTCATCAAGCGCGAGAGCCAGGACGCCGTCGCCTGGGTCTCCCTCGGCGGCGTCACCTCCCCGGTCACCACCGCCAACCGCTGAGATCGGCGGCGACGTCCCGAAACGGGATGGCCTCGCAGTCGGGGCGTTGACGAAACCTTCACCGCGTCGGCGCGACGTTCCGGGATCGGAGCCGCCCACCCCGACGCCCATGATGTTCCGTTCCATCCCGAAATCGTTGCTTGCCGCGGGCCTGCTCGTCGCGCTCGCCGCCGTGCTGCCGGCGCGGGCCGGCGAGGCCGGGACGCGCTACGCCTCCTGGCACGGCTGCCTCGACCGGCATTTCGGTCTGCGCGCCGCGATCGGAAGCCGGCTCCTGGCGGCCGACGCGGCGATCGGCGCCTGCCGCGCGCCCGAGCGGGCCTACCTCGCCGCCCTCGCCGCCTCGCCGCTGCTCGATGCCGACGACGCCGAGCAGGCCCGCGCCGCCCTGGTCGCGCGGGCGCGGGCCCGGCTGCTCGGGCAGCGCGCCGCGCTCTGACGCCGCCGATCCTTCGAGAGAACGGTCTTCGCAAACGACACCGCACGCCGCGCCGGATCGCGGCGCGCGTGCGGTGTCGGTTCGCTCGGCACGCCGCGCCTTTCCCGCTCACGCGTCCGGCGAATGCCGGCCCGAGCGGCGTGGGCCGGTCGTCGGGCGCTGCAGGGGAGCGGAGGGAGGGGGAGCGGAGGCAGAGGGAGCGGAGGGGGGCGCGATCCGCCCGTCCGGCACGACCCGCCCGACGGCACGCAGGTCTCCGGCGAGACCGGGTCTGCCGATGGGGCTCGGATCGTGCCGGAGCGGGCGCGAGGCCGCCTCGGCCTCAGGCGGCGTCGGCCTTGCGGGACTGGCTGGCCTTCACGGCGGAGGTCGCAGCCTTGCGGCCGCGGCGGGCGGGCGCGGGCGCCGCCTCCTCGACCTCCTCGGGGGCCTCGGCGGGGGTCGAGCGGCCGGGCTGGCCGAGGCCGAGGCTCTTGGCGAGCGCCGAGCGCTGGGCCGAATAGTTCGCCGAGGTGGTGGGGTAGTCGGCCGGCAGGCCGTAGCGGTCGCGGTAGCTGTGCGGGTCGAGGCCGTGCTTGGTCAGGTGGCGCTTCAGCGTCTTGTAGGACTTGCCGTCGATGAAGCTGACCAGCCCGTCGGGGCGGATCGACTTGCGGATCTGCGCGGGGCTGGGCTTCTCGACCGTCTCGGCCGCGACGGGGGTCGTTCCGGAGCCGACGTTGTTCAGCGCCTCGTGAATGCTGGCGATGAGCGTCGGCAGTTCCGTGATCGGCACGGAGTTGTTCGACACGTAGGCCGCGACGACGTCGACGGTCCGCTCGATATACTCGTTGCTGGTCTGTGCCGACGGTGTAGTTTCAGACATACGTCCGTTCCTTGCCTGTTCCTTGATGGGTCCCCACCCGCAGGAATTATGATGTTTGGCAGAGAAAGCAAGGATGTCGGAGCGGTTATCGGTGCTCAACACACGAACAAGTGTGGATCTTGCCTGCCGTGCTTCGGCGCTATCCGTGCAACCGACCCGGCATCCGCAGCAATGCAGTGCTCAGCGCCGCGCGAAATCTCTGCAACTGCGGAGGGCGGGATTCCGCTGTTGCCCGAACCCGTTACAGCGCCCGCGCGCGGGCGGGGCGGGCGGGCCAAATGCTGGACGGATGCGTCTTGCGCGACCGCCGGCCCGGGCGACGGCTTTATGTCCAAACTGGAGGTCTGCGCAATGGTGGATAAAAGTGTCGCACCAAGATCAATGGCCTGGGATATTTTGAATTCACGCGTACCGGTATAGACATACTAAGTATCGCGATGATGTTCTCGCGGCCGGGCGTGGGAACGGATGCCTCGGGCCGGAGGATCCCGCCGCGCCGACGGTGCTCGAACCTCAGGCGTCAAGCATCCGAGGGCCGGCCCGGTCCTCGCGCGAGGCATTCGCGGCGCGCGGCCGGCGGGCGCATCTCCGGGACACAGTCGCTTCGCGCGACGCCGGTGCCGACGGACAGTCTTGCGGTGCGGACAGGCGCGCTCGGCGGCAGGGTTCGCTCGGCGGAAGGTCTTGCTCGGCGGCAGGGTTCGCTCAGCGGAAGGTCTTGCTCAGCGGAAGGTCTTGCGCGGATCGAACGCGTCGCGCACCGCCTCGCCGGCGAAGACCAGCAGGCTCAGCATCGCGGCGATCACCAGGAAGCCGGACAGGCCGAGCCAGGGCGCGGTGAGGTTGTCCTTGCCCTGGGCCAGCAGCTCGCCGAGCGAGGGCGAGCCGGGCGGCAGGCCGAAGCCGAGGAAGTCGAGCGAGGTCAGGGTGGTGATCGAGCCGTTGAGGATGAACGGCAGGAAGGTCAGCGTCGCCACCATGGCGTTGGGCAGCAGGTGCACCGTCATGATGCGGACGTTCGACAGGCCGAGCGCGCGGGCCGCCCGCACGTACTCGAAGTTGCGGGCGCGCAGGAACTCGGCGCGCACCACGCTGACCAGCGCCACCCACGAGAACAGCAGCATGATCCCGAGCAGCACGAAGAAGCCCGGCGCGATGAAGGCCGAGATGATGATGATCAGGTAGAGGGTCGGGATGCCGCCCCAGACCTCGATGAAGCGCTGGAACGACAGGTCGACCCAGCCGCCGAAATAGCCCTGCACCGCGCCGGCGACCACGCCGATCAGCGAGGAGACGGCGGCCAGGATCAGCCCGAACAGCACCGAGATGCGGAAGCCGTAGATCACGCGGGCGAGCACGTCGCGCGTGGTGTTGTCGGTGCCGAGCCAGTGCCAGGGAATGCTGGCGCAGCCCTTCCCCGGCACCGTCTCGGCGGCGTGGCACTGCGCGTCGGTGAGCATCCAGGTCGGCGGCGAGGGCGAGGGCGTCGGCAGCCCGTCGTTGATGGTGTCGTAGGAGAACGGGATCGGCGGCCAGATCGCCCAGCCGTTCTCGGCGATCTCCCTGGCGATCTCGGGGGTGCGGTAGTCGGTCCGCGCCAGGAAGCCGCCGAACTTCTCCTCCGGGTAGTCGATCAGCACCGGGAACAGCCACTCGCCCTTGTAGGAGGCGACGATCGGCCGGTCGTTGGCCAGGATCTCGGCGAACAGGCTGACGACGAACAGCGCCAGGAAGATCAGGAACGAGACGTAGCCGAGCCGGTTGCGGCGGAAGTTCTCGAGCCGGCGCCGGTTGAGCGGCGACAGGCCGCCGCGGCGGGGCGCCAGCGGCCGCGCCTCGGGCAGGCCCTCGCTCGGCCGCAGCACGATCGGCTGCGCCCCGGGCATCGGCGCGGGCACGGCGTCGCCCTCGGGGGGCCGGGCGATCTCGTTCATCGCGGGCTGCTCCGCAAGTGGGGCACGAAGTGGGTCGTAGGGTGCGCGCGATTTCCCTCCCCCCGACGGATCTCGGGCTTGCCCGAGATCCGCATCCCGTGTGCCCCAGTCGGGCAGGCCCGACTGGGGTGCGGGGCAGGGGACCCTGCGCAGCAGGGGGGGAAAGGGGAGCGCCGCATCCGGAGAGGTCGCTCCCCTCTCCCGACCCGCGCTGACGCGAGGCCCGCCCTCCCCCGCAGAGGGGGGAGGGGACGGGAACCGCGTGCCCTGGGAACCCTCAGCCGTCGATCCGCACGGCGGTGCCGTCGATCTCGTTGGGGCGCAGCCCGCCGCTGCGTTCCATCCAGCGGCGCAGCAGGCGGACGTTGCGGCGGTTGGCCTTGAAGGCGGCGTCGAACAGGTCGCCGGCCAGGGGCACGATGCCGATCGCGCCGTCGAAGGCGACGTTCAAGGCCATCCGCGCGATCAGCCAGCGCGGCGCCCCGAGGCGGCGCGCCTCCGCGACGATGTAGGACGAGATCACCATGCCGGCGATGTCGCCGACGATCGGCACGAGGCCGATCACCGCCTCGAGCCCGACCCGCCGGTTGAGGCCGGGGATCAGGAAGGCGGAATCGAGCAGGTGCGCCAGCGCCTCGAGCCGGGCGAGCGTCGCCTCGCGGCTCTGGTCGCCGATGCGCAGCGTCGTGCCCGCGCGCCAGCTTTGGGAGAAGGTCTGCGAGGGATCCATCGGCGGAAACCGGTGAGCGAGGGTGGCCATGGCCCAGGATGTGGTGCCGCGGGGCTGCCCCGGCAAGGCGGGGGGCGTCGTCGTCGCTCGGCGGACGGACGCATGGCCCCTGGAGCAATGGCCCCTGGAGCAAGGCCCCCGGCCACAGGAGCTCCCGCCCCATCGGAACGCGCGCCCGGTCCCCGCGCATCCCCTCGCCCCGCCTGCGGGGAGAGGGCCGCGACGACCCCGTCGTCGTCGCGGCGAGGCGGCAGCCGACGGTGAGGGGGCTTCGACCGGCGAGCCTCCCACGGCACCGCCCCCTCACCGCCGCTTCGGCTGCGCTTCCCGGCCGCACTACGGGGTGCGGCCGGGCCTCTCCCCACTTGCGGGGAGAGGGGATGGGCGTTTCATCCCAAAGCCGAAACCCGCTCACGATGCCGCCCGCCGCACGCCCGAGAGCCGGTCCAGCGCCGCGTCCAGCGTCGCGTCGGCCTTGGCGAAGCAGAGCCGCACGAGCGTGCGCACGGCCCGGTCCGGGTAGAACGCGCTCACGGGAATCGCCGCGACGCGATGCTCGCGCACCAGCGCCTCGCAGAAGGCGACGTCGTCGGCGTGGCCGAGATCGGCGATGTCGAGGTTGAGGAACCACGTCGCCTGCGCCGGCAGCACCGTGAAGCCGAGATCGGCGAGGCCGCCGGCGAGCCGGTCGCGCGAGCGGGCGTAGCCGGCGCGCATCCCGGTGAAGTAGGCATCGTCCTTCGCCAGCCCGTAGGCCACCGCCTCCTGCAGGTTCGGCGGCGTGGTGAAGGTGAGGAACTGGTGCGCCTTGGCGAGCGTCCGCATCAGCGCCGCGTCGGCCATCACGAACCCGACCTTCCAGCCGGTGAGCGAGAAGATCTTGCCGGCCGAGCCGATCTTCACCGTGCGTGCCCGCATGCCGGGCAGGCTCATCAGCGGGACGTGGCGGGCGCCGTCGAACACCACGTGCTCCCAGACCTCGTCGCACAGCGCGATCGCGTCGTGGCGGCGGCAGAACGCGGCCAGCCGCGCGAGGTCGTCGGCGCCGAGCCGGGTGGCACTCGGGTTCAGCGGGTCGTTCAGCAGCACCACCTTGGTGCGCGGCGAGAAGGCGGCGGCGAGCGCGGCCTCGTCGAGGCCGAAGGCGGGCGGCGTCAGGGTCACGATCCGCGGCACGCCGCCGGCGCGCAGCACCAGCGGCAGGTAGGCGTCGTACATCGGCGCGAACAGCACGACCTCGTCGCCCGGCTCGATCAGCGCCAGCAGCGCGCCGGCGAGCGCCTCCGTCGCGCCCGAGGTCACCATCACCTCGGTCTCGGGATCGAGGGCGAGCCCCTGGTGCCGGGCGTAATGCGCCGCCACCGCCGCGCGCAGGGACGGCAGCCCCATCATCGGCGGGTACTGGTTCGAGCCCTCGACGAGCGCCCGCGCGCCATGGGCGCGCATGTCGGCGGGGCCCGGGTCGTCGGGGAACCCCTGCCCGAGATTGATCGCCCCGTGCTCGCGGGCGAGCCGCGACATCGTCTCGAACACCGTGGTCGGGAGGCCGGAGAGGACCGGGTTCATGCGAAGCGGGAGGCGGACATCGGCGAGGTGATACCATGGCGCCGATCCCGCCCGAAACGTGCGGGAGCGCACGCCACCGGCGATTGCTGCCAGGCCTCACGGCTGACGAATGTTGACATTCATCAGCCGTGAGATAGCTTTCGGGAACACGGCCGGTGCGGCGCCGGTGGGCGCGGAACTCCGCCCCCTCGTTCCGTTCCTGACCTGGCGCCGGACCGGTCGTCGCGAGGCCCGCCAATTCGTTGGCGGGCCTTTTCGCGTTATGGCCTCGTCCGCCTGCCGTCACGGATCGCCGGAGCCCGCCATGTCCCCCCGCCGCGCCCTCGCGCTCGCCTTCGCCGTCGGCGCCCTCGGCCTCGGCCTGCGGCGCGCGGTCCCGGTGGTGCCGGTCGACGAATCCTACCGCGACGTGGTGCGGTACTACCGCGCGCTGGAGCGGCCCTGACGGGCCAGCAACAGCACCGAAACATCGGTGCCGTACTGACGACGCATTGACGGGCGATGGCTGCGGCGCAGGGATGCCGAGCGGGCGCACCCGGACCCGAGCCGCGCCCGGCGCGGGTGCCGCAGGGCACGGTCCGTTCGGATGCCGTACAGGCGGCCGGGACCAGGGTGTCGGATTCGCTCCCCGGGCCGACGAACGGTCGGCCCGCGGACGAAAACAGCGAGAGGATAGGGCGCGACACGGGCGCGGCGGCGTCCGGAACGTGGTCTAATCAGTCATGAACGAGAGCTCACCCATCCGCACGGACACGGCGCGCGCGTTCCAGCCGGACCCGGTCGCGTCGCCCGGCAAGACGCGCCGGTTCCGCCCCTTCCGCTGGATGCTGCTGCTCCTGGCGCTGCTGGCCGCCGGCGCGGTGGCCCACCGCTGGTACGACGGGCGCACGCAGGTCGCGGGCGGCCCCGGTGAGACCCAGGGCAAGGGCGGCCGCGGCGGCGGCAAGCGCGGCGGCATGGACGTGCCGCAGGCGGTCGGCATCGCGCAGATCGTCACCGGCGACATCCCGGTGGTGCTCCAGGGGCTCGGCACCGTCACGCCGCTGGCCACCGTCACCGTGAAATCGCAGATCAGCGGCTACCTCACCGACATCGGGTTCCGCGAGGGCCAGACCGTGAAGAAGGGCGACTACCTCGCCCAGGTCGACGCGCGGCCCTACGAGGCGCTGCTCGCCCAGTACCAGGGCCAGCTCGCCCGCGACCAGGCGCTGCTGCAGAACTCGAAGCTGGACCTGGCCCGCTTCCAGCGCCTCGCCCAGCAGGATTCGATCTCGAAGCAGAACGTCGACACCCAGGGCGCGCTGGTGAAGCAGAACGAGGGCACGGTCGCCTCCGACCAGGCCCTCGTCGACCAGCAGCGGCTGAACATCGCCTACGCGCGCATCATCTCGCCGGTGGAGGGCCGGGTCGGCCTGCGCCAGGTCGACCAGGGCAACTACATCACCGCGGCCTCGACCAACATCGTCGTCGTCACCCAGCTCCATCCGATCTCGGTGGTGTTCACCCTGCCCGAGGACGACGTCCTCCGGGTGATGCGCCGGGTGCGCGCCGGCGCCAAGCTCGCGGTCCGCGCCTACGACCGGGGCGACGCCCACGAGATCGCCACCGGCACCCTCGACACGGTCGACAACCAGATCGACGTCACCACCGGCACGGTGAAGCTGCGCGCCCTGTTCGACAACAAGGACGAGGAGCTGTTCCCGAACCAGTTCGTCAACGCCAAGCTCACCGTCGATACGGTGGCGAACGCGGCGCTGGTTCCCAACGGCGCGATCCTGCAGGGCACGCCCGGCACCTACGTCTACCTGATGGACGGCGACGCGAAGGTCTCGGTCCGCCCGATCAAGACCGGCGAGACCGACGGCACGCGGACGGTGGTGCTCTCCGGCCTCCAGGCCGGCGACCGCGTCGTCACCGACGGCACCGACCGCCTGCGCGACGGCGCCCCGGTGCGGATCACGGAGGGCGTCGACGGCCAGAAGGTCACCCCCGCCGCCGACGCCGGCGGCGCCCAAGAGGCCGGACAGAAGCGCGGCCGCCGGCGGCAGCAGCCGTGAGTGACGCGATCCAGACGGCGCGCTTCCCCTCTCCCCGCACGCGGGGAGAGGCCCGCACGGACCTCGTCGTCCGTGCGGGACGCGAAGGCGCAGCCGAAGCGGCGGTGAGGGGGCGGATCCGGACGAGCCTCTTCCGGCGAAGCCCCCTCACCGTCGGCTGCCGCCTCGCTGCGACGACGACGAGGTCGTCGCAGCCCTCTCCCCGCGTGCGGGGCGAGGGGATGCGCACGGATCGCCGCGGTGATCGCCTCCGCCTGTCCGCGAGCGGGCCCCCGGCATGAACCCGTCCCGCCTCTTCATCCTGCGCCCGGTCGCGACCACGCTCCTGATGCTGGCGATCCTGATCGTCGGCGGGGTGTCGTACCTGAACCTGCCGGTCTCGGCGCTGCCCTCGGTCGACTACCCGACGATCCAGGTGCAGACGTTCTATCCCGGCGCCAGCCCGGAGGTGATGACCTCGGCCGTGACCGCGCCGCTGGAGCGGCAGTTCGGGCAGCTCGCCAACCTCAACCAGATGACCTCGCAATCCTCGGCCGGCGCCTCGGTCGTGACCTTGCAGTTCAACCTCGACCTGCCGCTCGACATCGCCGAGCAGCAGGTCCAGGCGGCGATCAACGCCGCCGGCAACCTGCTGCCGTCCGACCTGCCGGCGCCGCCGATCTACGCCAAGGTCAACCCGGCCGACGCGCCGGTGATCACGCTCGCGCTCACCTCCAAGACCCTGCCGCTGACGCAGGTGCGGGATCTCGCCGAGACGCGGCTCGCCCAGAAGATCTCCCAGGTGGCCGGCGTCGGCCTCGTCAGCATCTCCGGCGGCCAGCGGCCGGCGGTGCGGGTGCGGTTCAACGCCCGGGCGCTCGCCGCCTACGGGCTGAACATCGACGACCTGCGCACCACGATCACCAACCTCAACGTCAACACGCCGAAGGGCACCATCGACGGCCCGAAGCAGAGCTACGCGATCAACGCCAACGACCAGATCCAGGACCCGAAGGCCTACGACGACGCGATCATCGCCTACAAGAACGGCGCCCCGGTGAAGATGTCGGACGTGGCCGACGTGGTGCAGGGGCCGGAGAACACTAAGCTCGGCGCCTGGGCCGACGAGACGCCGGCGATCATCCTCAACATCCAGCGCCAGCCCGGCGCCAACGTCATCGCCACCGTCGACAAGATCAAGGCGCTGCTGCCGCAGCTCCAGGGCACGCTGCCGGGCGCGATCCAGGTGAGCCTGCTCACCGACCGCACGGTGACGATCCGCGCCTCGGTCGAGGACGTGCAGTTCGAGCTCGGGCTCGCCATCGCGCTCGTCGTGCTGGTGATCTTCCTGTTCCTGCGCAGCGTCTCCGCCACGCTGATCCCGAGCCTGTCGGTGCCGCTGTCGCTGATCGGCGCGCTCTCGGTGATGGACCTCTACGGCTTCTCCCTCGACAACCTGTCGCTGATGGCGCTGACCATCGCCACCGGCTTCGTCGTCGACGACGCGATCGTGGTGATCGAGAACATCGCCCGCCACGTCGAGGACGGCGATTCCCCGCTCGAGGCCGCGCTCAAGGGCAGCCGCGAGATCGGCTTCACCATCATCTCGCTCACCGTCTCGCTGATCGCGGTGCTGATCCCGCTGCTGTTCATGGGCGACGTGGTCGGGCGCCTGTTCCACGAGTTCGCGATCACGCTGGCGGCCACGATCATCATCTCGGCGGTGGTCTCGCTGACGCTGGTGCCGATGCTGTGCGCGCGCCTGCTCAAGCACGTGCCCCAATCTCCCGCGTCCCTTGCCGAGACCCGCCGCCGCGAGGGCGTGCTCGGGCGGATGGGCCGGCGCGCCACCGAGGGCACCATCGCGGCCTACGGCCGGGCGCTGCGGGTGGTGCTCGACCACCAGGGCCTGACGCTGCTGGTCACGCTCGCCACCATCGCGCTCACCGCGACCCTGTTCGTGACGATCCCGAAGGGGTTCTTCCCGGTGCAGGACACCGGCGTGATCCAGGGGATCACGCAGGGCGACCAGACCCTGTCCTACGCCGCGATGGCCGAGCGCCAGCAGCGCATCGCCGCGATCATCCTCAAGGACCCGGACGTCGCCAACCTGTCCTCGTTCATCGGCGTCGACGGCCAGAACGTGACGCTGAACTCAGGGAGGTTCCTGATCAACCTGAAGCCCCAGGCCGAGCGGGCCGAGCGGGCCGGCGCCATCATCCGCCGCATCCAGGCGGCCACCGCCGACGTCGCGGGCCTGCGCCTCTACATGCAGCCGGTGCAGGACCTGACGATCGACACCGCGGTGTCGGCGACGCAGTACCAGGTGATCCTGGAGACGCCGAACCTCGAGGATTTCGAGACCTGGGTGCCGCGCTTCACCGACGCGCTGTCGCGGTCGCCGGTGGTGGCCGACGTCGCCAGCGACCATCAGGGCCAGGGCCTGGCCGCCTACGTCACGATCGACCGGCCGACGGCCGGGCGCTACGGCATCACGCCGGCGACGATCGACAACGCGCTCTACGACGCGTTCGGCCAGCGCATCATCTCGACGATCTTCACCCAGTCGAACCAGTACCGGGTGATCCTCGAGGCCGACCCCGACCTGCACAGGACCATCGCCAGCCTCGACGCGATCTACCTGCCCTCCTCCACCGCATCGAGCGGGCAGGTGCCGCTCTCGGCGGTGGCGCGGATCGACGAGCGCCGGGCGCCGCTGCTGATCTCGCATCTCGGCCAGTTCCCGGCCACCACCGTGTCGTTCAACCTCGCGCCGGGCGCCGCGCTCGGCCAGGCGGTGGACGCGGTGGAGGAGGCGCGGAAAAGCATCGACCTGCCGCCGAGCTTCCGCGTGGTGCCGCAGGGGTCGGTGTTCGCCTTCCAGTCGGCGCTCTCGAACGAGCTGTTCCTGGTGCTGGCGGCGATCGTCACCGTCTACATCGTGCTGGGCGTCCTCTACGAGAGCTTCATCCACCCGATCACCATCTTGTCGACGCTCCCGTCCGCGGGAATCGGCGCGCTGCTCGGATTGATGCTGTTCGGGCTCTCGCTCGACATCATCGCGATCATCGGCATCGTGCTGCTGATCGGCATCGTGAAGAAGAACGCGATCATGATGATCGACTTCGCGCTCCAGGCCGAGCGCGAGGACGGGATGTCCCCGCGCGACGCGATCTACGAGGCCTGCCTGCTGCGCTTCCGCCCGATCCTGATGACGACCCTGGCCGCGTTGTTCGCCGCGGTCCCGCTGATCGTCGGCACCGGCGTCGGCTCGGAGCTGCGCCAGCCGCTCGGCATCGTCATCGCCGGCGGCCTCATCGTCTCCCAGGTGCTGACGCTGTTCACGACCCCGGTGATCTACCTGTTCTTCGACCGCCTCGAGCGCCGCATCACCGGCCGCCGCGAACCCGAGCCGGACCTGCCTGCAGGCGAGGCGCTGCCGTGAGGAAGATCGCGACAGCGCCTCGCATCCCCTCGCCCCGCCTGCGGGCACAGGGCCGCGACTACCTCGTCGTCGTCGCGGCGAGGCGGCAGCCGAGGGTGAGGGGGCTTCGGCGGAGGAGCCTCCACCGTTCGCGCCCCCTCACCCTCGCTGCGGCTTCGCCTGCGCTTCCCGGCAGCACGACGGGGTGCAGCCGGGCCTCTCCCCGCGTGCGGGGAGAGGGGAACAGCGCCGTGACGCCTATGGGCTTTCGCCCATGAACATCTCCGAGCCCTTCATCCGGCGCCCGGTGGCGACGACGCTGCTGACCGTCGGCGTGCTGCTCGCCGGCCTCTTCGCGTTCCTGAAGCTGCCGGTGGCGCCGCTGCCGCAGGTGGATTTTCCGGTCATCCTGGTCCAGGCGCAGATGCCGGGAGCCAGCCCCGAGACCATGGCGGTGACGGTGGCGGCGCCGCTGGAGCGGCGGCTCGGCAGCATCGCCGACGTCAACGAGATGTCCTCGACGAGCTCCACCGGCACCGTGCGGATCGTGCTGTTGTTCGGCCTCAGCCGCGACATCGACGGGGCCGCGCGCGACGTGCAGGCGGCGATCAACGCCGCGCGGGCCGACCTGCCCACCGCGCTGCGCCAGAACCCGACCTACCGCAAGTTCAACCCGGCCGACTCGCCGATCGTCATCCTCGGCATGACCTCGGACACCCTGACCCCCGGCCAGCTCTACGATGCCGGCGCCACGGTGGTGCAGCAGAAGCTGTCGCAGCTGCCCGGCGTCGGCAACGTCGACATCGGCGGCTCGTCGCTGCCGGCGGTGCGCGTCGAGCTCGATCCGACCGCCCTGTTCCACTACGGCATCGGCCTGGAGGGCATCCGCGCGGGGCTGGCGTCGGCCAACGCCAACTCGCCCAAGGGCGCGATCGAGGCGGGCGACCGGCGCTTCCAGCTCTACGCCAACGACCAGGGCCGCAAGGCGGAGGATTACCGCGACCTCGTCGTCGCCTACCGCAACGGCGCGGCGGTGAAGCTCACCGACGTCGGCGAGGTGATCGACTCGGTCGAGGACCGGCGCAACCTCGGCGTGGTCAACGGCAAGCAGGGCGTGCTGCTGTTCGTCTACAAGCAGCCGGGCTCGAACGTCGTCGACACGATCAACGGGGTGAAGGCGGCGCTGCCGCAGATCGTCTCGGCGCTGCCCGGCGGCATCGACGTGAAGCTCACCGGCGACCGCAGCGCGACGATCCGGGCGTCGCTGGCCGCCACCGAGGAGACGCTGCTGATCGCGGTCGGCCTCGTCATCCTCGTGGTGTTCGCGTTCCTGCGCTCGGGGCGCGCCACGCTGATCCCGGCGGTGGCGGTGCCGATCTCGATCGTCGGCACCTTCTCGGTGATGTACCTGCTCGGCTACTCGCTCAACATCCTGTCGCTGATGGCGCTGATCATCGGCACCGGCTTCGTCGTGGACGACGCCATCGTCGTGCTCGAGAACGTCCAGCGCCACATCGAGATGGGCAAGTCCCGCATCGAGGCGGCCCTGGTCGGCGCCCGCGAGGTCGGCTTCACCGTGATCTCGATGAGCCTGTCGCTGATCGCGGTGTTCCTGCCGATCCTGCTGATGGGCGGCCTGATCGGGCGGATCTTCCAGGAATTCGCCGTGACCCTGTCGCTGGCGATCCTGATCTCGCTCGTGCTCTCGCTCACCACCACGCCGATGATGTGCGCGCGCTTCCTGCGCCCCGAGGCGCACGGCGCGGGCAGGCGCCCCAACATCCTGATCCGCGGGCTGGAGGGCGCCTTCACCGGCACGCTGAACGCCTACGAGCGCACCCTGCGCGTCGCGCTCGGGCACCCGCGCCTCGTGCTGCTGGTGCTCGCCGCGACGGTCGGGCTCAACGTCTACCTCTACGTCATCGTGCCGAAGGGCTTCTTCCCCGAGCAGGACACCGGCCAGATGATGGGCGGCATCCAGGCCGACCAGCGCATCTCGTTCCAGTCGATGGAGAAGAAGCTCAAGGAGGCCGCCGCGATCGTGCAGGCCGACCCGGCGGTGGACAGCGTCGTCGGCTTCACCGGCGGGCGCGGCACCAACTCGGCCAACGTCTTCGTCGGGCTCAAGCCGGTGGGCGAGCGCGCCTCGATCGGCGAGGTGTCGAACCGGCTGCGGCCCAAGCTCTCGCAGGTGGCCGGCGCCCGGCTCTACGTCTTCCCACGCCAGGACCTGCAGATGGGCGGGCGCCAGAGCTTCGCCCAGTACCAGTACACCCTGCAGGGCGACACCGCGGCCGAGCTCTACGCGGCGGCGCCGAAGCTGGTGCAGGCGCTGCAGAAGGACCCGACCTTCGCCGACGTCACCTCCGACCAGCAGGAGGGCGGGCTGGAGAGCCGGCTGGTGATCGATCGCGCCACCGCCTTCCGCTACGGCATCACGCCCGACAAGATCGACAACACCCTCTACGACGCCTTCGGCCAGCGCCAGGTCTCGACGATCTACAACCCGCTCAACCAGTACCACGTCGTGATGGAGATCGCGCCGCGCTACCTGGAGAACCCCGAGACCCTCAAGCAGCTCTACGTCTCGACCTCCGGCGGCAAGGCGCGCGGCTCGGCCACCACCAACGCGGTCGCCGGCACGGTGGCGGCGGCGCCCGCCGGCGCCGTCCCCTCGACCACCGCCGCGGCCGACGCCAGCACCAACGCCGCCGCGGTCGCGTCGGATTCGGCCCGGAACGCGGCCGCCAACGCCATCGCCGCCTCGAAGGGCAGCGCCTCCTCGAGCGCGCCGGTCTCGTCCGCGGTCGAGACCATGGTGCCGCTCTCGGCCTTCACCCGGGTCGAGACCGGCAACGCCCCGGTGCAGGTGAGCCACCAGGGCCTGTTCGTGGCGACCACGATCTCGTTCAACCTCAGCCCCGGCAAGAGCCTGTCGGACGCCACCGTCGCGATCGACAAGGCGATGGCGGAGCTGCGCCTGCCGGCCACCATCCACGGCGAGTATGCGGGCGCGGCCAAGAACTACGTCGCCTCGGCCTCGCGCCAGCCGCTGCTGATCCTGGCCGCGATCCTGGCCGTCTACGCCATCCTCGGGATCCTGTACGAGAGCTTCGTGCACCCGGTCACGATCCTCTCGACGCTGCCGTCGGCGGGCATCGGCGCGCTGCTGGCGCTGCTGGTGACCGGCACCGAGTTCACGATCGTCGCGCTGATCGCGGTGTTCCTGCTGATCGGCATCGTCAAGAAGAACGCCATCATGATGATCGACTTCGCCCTCGACGCGGAGCGGACCCGCGGCGCCAGCCCCCGCGACGCGATCTTCGAGGCCTGCCTCTTGCGCTTCCGGCCGATCATGATGACAACGCTGGCGGCGCTGCTCGGCGCGGCGCCGCTGATCTTCGGCGGCGGCGAGGGCTCCGAGCTCCGCCGCCCGCTCGGCATCGCCATCGCCGGCGGCCTGATCGTGAGCCAGATCCTGACCCTGTACACCACCCCCGTCGTCTACCTCTGCCTCGACCGCCTCCGGCACCGGGTGAACGCCCGCCGCCGCGGCGGCGCAGCGGCCCTGCCGGCGGGGGAATGATGCGGTTTCGATCGATGCAGGACGGGGTCGGCGCACCCCCCTCTCCCCGCGCGCGGGGAGAGGGCCGCGACGACCTCGTCGTCGGCGCGGCGAGGCGGCAGCCGACGGTGAGGGGGCGTATCCGGATGCGCCTCGTCCTGCCCGGCCCCCTCACCTTCGCTTCCGCTCGCCGCATGCACGACGCGGTGCATGCGGCCCTCTCCCCGCGTGCGGGGAGAGGGGATGCCCGGCGCCCGGAAATCCCGATCCCTCACTTCACCACCGCGACGTCCATCGCCAGCGTGTACTGGTCGATCCGCGGCGTGTAGCGCAGGCCCTTCACCGTGGCCCAGGGGGTGACCTCGAAGTGGAGCGGGATCAGCGGGTAGTCCGCCATGGCGAGCGCGGAGGCCCGGCGCAGCAGGGCGGAGCGCTCATTCTCGTCGAAGGTGCGCATCGCCTCGATGGTGAGGCGGTCGACCTCGCGGTTGCAGTAGCGGCCGCGGTTGGTGAAGCCGCGGCCGGATTCGGGATCGAAGCACAGCAGCAGCGAATTCAGCGAGTTCGACATCTCGCCGGAATCGGCGCCCCAGCCGGCGAGGTAGGCCGAGAACGAGAAGGTGTTGCGCCGGGTGAAGAAGGTCGACGCGGTCGCGGCGTCGAGGCTCGTCTTCACGCCGATCCGGCTCCACATCTGGGCCACCGCCTGCGCGATCTTCTCGTCGTTGATGTAGCGGTCGTTCGGCGTGCCGAGCGTGATCTCGAAGCCGTTCGGGTAGCCGGCCTGGGCCAGGAGGTCCTTAGCCGCCTTCGGATCATAGGCGACGACGGGGAAGTCCTTGGTCGTGCCGGCCAGCGGGAACGGCAGCAGCTCGCCCGCGCCCTGCGCCACCCCGCCCATCACCCGCTCGACGACGGCCTTGCGGTCGATCGCCTTGGACAAAGCCTCGCGCACGCGCCGGTCGAGCAACGGGTTCTTCTCCGGCGGCGCAGCCTTGTCGGTGCCGCGGATCGTCGGCGTCTTCCAGCCCGGGCCGTCGAACTGGTCGAGGTGGATGTAGATGATGCGGTTCGACAGGCCCTTGGCGACGGTGAAGCCCGCCGCCTCGATCCGCGGCAGGTCCTGGATCGCCGGGTTCTCGATCAGGTCCGCGTCGCCGGCGAGCAGCGCCGCCACCCGCGGGCCGGTGGAGACGATCGGCTTCATCGTCACCGTGTCGAAGGCGGGCGCCGCGCCCCAGTAGGTCGGGTTCCGGGCCAGCACGACCTGGGTGCCGCGCACGTACTCCTTGAGCGCATAGGGGCCGGTGCCGACGGCGACCTTGGGGTTGCCGAAATCGGTGGATTTCGGCGGCGTGCCCATGCCGGCGCACCCGCCCTTGGCGAAGGTGACCGGGCCGGGCGCGCCCGAGGCCTTGGCGCTGAGCATGCCGAGCGCGGTGATGTTGGTCGGCAGCAGCGGCAGCGGCTCGGCGGTCCTGATCACCACGGTGAGCGGATCGGGCGCGGTGACGCTCTCGAACGGCCGGACGAAGGTGGCGAAGGAGGAGGGCGAGTTCTCCACCAGCGGGATGCGGCAGAAGGTGTAGATCACGTCGTTGGCGGTGAACGGCGTGCCGTCCGAGAAGGTGACGTTCGGGCGCAGCCTGAACGTCCAGGTATGCGCGTCGTCGGCCGTCCAGGCGAGCGCCAGCGCGGGCAGCACCGTCATCGCGGGGTCGGTGGTGACCAGGCCCTCGAAGATGTGGCGCCGCAGCGCGTTGTTGGGGCCGAGGTTGTGGAAATGCGGGTCGATCGACGTGGCTTCCGCGGCGAGGCCGATGCGCAGGTCGCGCGCCGCGGCGCCCAGCGGCCCGCCCGCGGATGCCAGCGCCCATCCGCACAGGACGGCGCACGACAGGGTCCGGCACGGACGGCGGCGCGTCTCGATCATCGACGGTTCCGTGTAGAAGGAGCGGGCACGCAAGGGTGGCGCATCGACGGCGCGAGAGCATTTTCGAGCGAGGCGGCGTCCGGCTCGCGTGAAGACAATGCGATCCCGCACCCTGGATAGAGCCTGTTTCGTGATCCATCGATCACGGGACAGGCTCTAGCGTCAATCGTGCCAATCCTCGGGTCGGAGCGTTTTCAGGCGGGGCGGATGCCGTCTCGCGTGTGACGATGCGACCCCACAAGAGGTGCGACCCGGTTTCGCGATCCGAGGATCGTGGGCCAGGCTCGCGCCACACCGGTCAAGGACACGCGCAATGGGTATGAAGACGACGTTCGTGGTCCAGACCTTCGTGGTCAAGCGCAAGCGCCTGGTGCCCGGCGACCGCGAGGTGGCGCCGACCGAGAGCGGGGCGCTGAAGAAGGCGGAAGCGATGTCCGGGCGGATGCCCGGCACCGCGGCGCTGAAGGTGGTGGCCGACGACGAGACCGGCGAGCTGGAAAGCGCGACGATCCTGGCGAGCTTCGGCGAGGTGCCCGAGGACTTCGCGGAGAGCCTGCAGGGCGGCTGACGGCACCGGGAACGCGAAAGGCGGAGCGGGCCGCCCGGCCCGCTCCGCCTCGATCAGGGTCCGCGCGGCCTTCAGCGGCCGCTGGGCGCCGCACCGCTGCCGGTGGTGCCGTTTCCGCTGCCGCTGCCGGCGGGCGAGCCCGCGGTGCTGGTCGAGGGGCCGCCGCTGGCGCCGGGGGGCGGCGCACCGGCGCCCGGGGCCATGGTGCCCGAGCCGCCCATGGTGCCCGAACCGCTCATGGTGCCGCCGGTCGATCCCGCCGTGCCCGCGCCGCTGCCCGAATTCACGGTGCCGCCCGCGCTGGGCCCGGCGCCCGGGCTGCCGGTCTGGGCGAAGGCGGTGCCGCCGAGAGGCAGGATCAGGCAGGTGGCGAGCGCGAGAATCTTGTACGACATCAAGTTTCCTCCTGGTTTCTATACGGGAGCAACGGTGTCGCGGCCGGCTTGTTCAATATCGATCGCTGCAGCCGCAGGTTCGGGCCGCCCCCGGCGGCCTCGCACGGCGGCCCCGATCGCCCCTTCCATCCTCCCCCGTGCCGCCCGGCGCTTTGACACGGGGGAAGGCATCGCGGACACGGTAGAAAGGCATCGCAGGCACGGGAAAGGCATGGCGCGACCCGCCGGCGCCGACGGGGAGCCCCGCCGCATGATCGAGCCCAAACCGGTCTTCGACGACCTCACCGCCTTCCACCTCGCCCGCGGCATCGCGCGCTGGGGCTGGACCGTGGGGGCGCACAGCTACGGCAATCCGCGGGTGCTGGAGCCGGAATCGGCCCGGCTCCACATTGGCCGGTTCTGCTCGATCGGGCCGAACGTCACCATCGCGCTCGGCAACCACCGCACCGACCTCGTCACCACCTACCCGTTCAAGGCGCTCGCCGCCTTCTGGCCGAACGCGGCGGCCGGCGCGCACGACCACGCCACCCGCGGCGACGTCGTCCTCGGCGACGAGGTCTGGCTCGGGGCCAACAGCACGATCCTGTCGGGCGTCACCATCGGCAGCGGCGCCGTGGTCGGCGCGGGCGCGGTGGTGCGCCGCGACGTGCCGCCCTACGCCCTCGTCACCGGAAACCCGGCGACCGTCCTGCGCTACCGCTTCGATCCGGAGACCATCGCACGCCTGCTGGAGGTGTGCTGGTGGGCCTGGGACGACGCCCGGATCGCGGACCACCTGCCGCTGATCCTCGGCGCCGACATCGCGGCGTTCCTAGCCCGGGCCGAGGCCGCGCCGAAGCGCCCGCGCCGGCCGCGAAAGCCGAAACCCGCCGGATGAGCGCCGGCCGGCGTGCGAGCCGCGCCGTTGCGCGCGGGGGCCGGTTCTCGCTATCCCTCCCGGCACCACCCCCGGCCGCCGCAGCCCGGCACGAAGGACCGAATGCAAGCCGCACCGACGCCCACGGACATCCTCGCCACGCTGGTGGCGTTCGACACCACCAGCGCGCTGACGAACCTGCCGCTGGTCGACTGGGTCCAGGATTTCGCGGAGACGCACGGCGCCGCGGTCGAGCGGGTGATGGACGAGACGGGGGAGAAGGCCGCCCTGTGGATCACGGTCGGGCCGGCCGGCGTGCCGGGCTACGTGCTCTCCGGGCACAGCGACGTGGTGCCGGTGGCCGGCCAGGACTGGAGCCACGACCCGTTCCGGCTGACCGAGGCCGACGGCCGGCTCTACGGGCGCGGCACCTCGGACATGAAGGGGTTCGTCGCCGTCTGCCTCGCGCTCCTGCCGGAGATAGCGGCGGCGCCCCTCGTCCGGCCGCTCCACCTGGCCCTGTCCTACGACGAGGAGGTCGGCTGCCTCGGCGTGCGCCCGCTGATCGCGCGGATGCGGGCGATGGGCCTCGCGCCGCTGGGATGCTTCGTCGGCGAACCGACCGGGATGGCGGTCGTCACCGGGCACAAGGGCAAGCACGCCGCCCGCGTCACCTTCCGCGGCAAGGCCTGCCACTCGGCGCTGGCGCCGGCCGGCGTCAACGCGGTCGAGTACGCCGCGCGCTTCATCCTCCACGTCAGGCAGATGGCCGACGCGCTGGCGGCATCCGGCGCGCGCGATCCGCTCTACGACGTGCCCCACACCACCGGGCTCAGCAGCGTCGTCCACGGCGGCACCGCCCTCAACATCGTGCCGGACCGCTGCAGCGTCGACTTCGAGTTCCGGGCCATCGGCGCGGACGATGCCGGTGCGCTGGCCCGGCGCGCGATCGCCTTCGCAACCGAGACCCTCGCCGCGGAGATGGCCGCGCGCGATCCCGCCTGCGGCGTCGCGGTCGCCCCGCTGATCGATTATCCCGGCCTCGAGACCGCGGCCGATTCGGCGCTGGTGACGCTGGCCAAGCGGCTCGCCGGCCGCAACGGCCACGCCAAGGTCTCGTTCGGCACCGAGGGCGGGCTGTTCCAGGCGCTCGGCGACGTGCCAGCGGTGGTGGTCGGCCCGGGCTCGATCGCCCGCGCCCACAAGGCCGACGAATTCATCACGCTCGCCGAGCTCGACGCCTGCGCCGCCTTCGTGCGCCGGCTGATCGCGGAGAGCTGCGAGGGCTGACGGCCCGCTCGCCCCGGCCTGCGGCGGCCCTATCTGACGAGCGATGCGCCGTCCCTTGCCCGCCGCGCCTTCCCTCCCCCCGACGGATCTCGGGCTTGCCCGAGATCCGCACCCCGTATGCCCAAGTCGGGCAGGCCCGACTTGGGTACGGGGGAGGGTGGGCCTCGCGTCAGCGAGGGTCGGGAGAGGGGAGCGCCCTTTCAGGCATCGTCGCTCCCCTCTCCCGACCCGCTGCGCGGGCCACCCTCCCCCGCAGAGGGGGGAGGGAAGGGCACGCCCCTCATAGGATTCACCCCCATGCGCCAGAACAAGCTCGGCCGGACCGGCCTCTTCGTCTCGGAACTCTGCCTCGGCACGATGACCTTCGGCGGCGGGGAAGGGATGTGGCGGCAGATCGGTGCGCTCGACCAGGCGGAGGCCGAGCGCCTCGTCGGCCGCGCGATCGATGCCGGGATCAATGTCGTCGACACCGCCGACGTCTACGCCGAGGGCCTGTCCGAGCAGATCACCGGCCAGGCGTTGAAGGCCCTCAAGGTGCCGCGCGAGAACGTGGTCGTCGCGACCAAGGCCTACGGCCCGACGGGGCCGGGCGCGAACAGCCGCGGGGCCTCGCGGGTGCATCTGCTCGACGCGGTGAAGGCCAGCCTGAAGCGGCTGCAGCTCGACCACATCGACCTCTACCAGATCCACGGCTTCGACCCGGCGACCCCGATCGAGGAGACGGTGCGGGCGCTCGACATCCTCGTCCAGCACGGCCACGTCCGCTACGTCGGCGTCTCGAACTGGGCGGCCTGGCAGATCGTGAAGGCGCTCGGCATCTCCGAGCGCGAGGGGCTGGCCCGCTTCGAGAGCCTGCAGGCCTACTACACGCTGGCCGGCCGCGACCTCGAGCGCGAGATCGTGCCGATGCTCCGGAGCGAGCGCCTCGGCCTGATGGTCTGGAGCCCGCTCGCCGGCGGCCTGCTCTCGGGCAAGTATTCCGGCGACGCCGCCGGCGAGGGCCGGCGCGCCGCCTTCGACTTCCCGCCGGTGGAGCGCGGCCGCGCCGAATCCTGCATCGACGCGATGCGGCCGATGGCGGCCGCCCGCAACGTCTCGATCGCGCAGATCGCGCTGGCGTGGCTGCTGCACCGGCGCGTGGTGTCGAGCGTCATCGTCGGCGCCAAGCGCCTCGACCAGCTCGACGACAACATCGCCGCGACGCAGATCGAGCTGAGCGAACCCGAGCTCGACGCCCTCGACGCGGTCAGCGTGCTGCCGCGCGAATACCCGGGCTGGATGTTCGAAACGCAGGGGGCGCGGGCCAAGCAGCTGGCCGAGGCCGGGCGCAGGAATGCGCGCTAGCGAGAACCGACGGGTGCCGGCCGGCGATCTCCGCATCCCGGCCGCCATTGCCACGGCGGGGGTCGAGGCCTAGCTCGTGCGGGCCCCCTGAGAGGGCCGGCGCCGGGAATACCGGCGCGCGCCGCCTATCGTCGGAGACGCCCATCATGATCCGGACCCTCGCTCTGCCCGTCCTCGCGCTCGTCGCCGGCACGGTGCCGGGCTACGCCATCGACGTCGCCAAGACCGCCACGGTCGCCGCCCCGCCCGCCAAGGTCTGGCAGGCCATCGGCGACTTCTGCGGCATCGGCGACTGGCACCCGGCGGTGGAGAAGTGCGCGCTGTCCGAGAAGGACGGCATGAAGGTCCGCACCCTCTCGCTCAAGGGCGGCGGCACCCTCGTCGAGGAGCAGGTCTCCCGCGACGACAAGGTGATGAGCTACACCTACACGATCCTGTCCGGCCCGCTGCCGGTCTCCGACTACAAGTCGACGCTCTCGGTGGCGCCGGACGGCACCGGCTCGAAGCTGAGCTGGACCGGGACCTTCAACGCCAAGGGCGCCCCGGACACCGTCGCCACCGACGCGATCTCCGGCATCTACGAGTCGGGCCTGAAGGCCATCGCCGACAAGGCGAAGTAGGCCGGTTCGGTCGACGAACGAGCTGTTCCCTCCCCCCTCTGCGGGGGAGGGAAACCGCGATCACGCGAACGGCGATCGCAGATCGAGCACCGCAATCGAAGCCTACGATTGACCGCCCGGCGGCGCGGGGTCAAAAACCGTCCGGCGCAAGCTGCGCCGTGTCAGGGAAAGCCGCCCGTGCCGACCAAGATTTCCGGATTTTCGCTCGCCGCCCTCCTCGCCGCCGCCGCGCTCGGCGGCTGCCAGCAGAAGGCCGCGGCGCCCGCCGTCGCCGTCGCGGCGGCGCCGGCCCCCGTGGTGCTGCCGCAGGGCTCCGGCTGCGGCCCGGCGATCGGCCGGACCCAGGCCGTGGTCGACAGCGACGTCGCCACCGGTAACCTCAACAAGCCGGTCGGCGACCGGTTCAGCGCGGACCTCGCCCATGCCTCGGCAGCCTGCGCCGCCGGCCGCGACGGCGAGGCGCTGCACCTGCTCGCCGCCGCCAAGAGCCGCTACGGCTACCCGTAGGATCTAAGCACATGATTGGTGCGACGGGGGATGTAACGGGCGATGGCGACCCGTATTCAACGCATCAACGCAATATGGGGCGAGACCGAGCGGATTGCGGCGAATCCGAGCCTCCGCATGCTGGCGCCCATGACCTACCGCCCCGCCGTCGGCGGGTCGCCGCACCGGGTCGTCGCGGTCGACGACCCTGCGGTCGACGAAGATGGCGGCGGGACGCTTCCAGCAGCGTCGGACGGATTGTACATCCTCATCGATGGAATGACCGGACATTACGGGCATTTCATCGTTGACGTCCTCTCGCGCCTGTGGCCGCTGGTCGGCCGGGAGCCGGGCCCGGTTTGGCTCGTCTGCCAGCCTGAGCATGGCCGGTCGTACTGGGAGCGCCACCCGTTCCTCGCCGAGATGCTCGACGGCCTTCGACTTGACCCTCGACGCGGTGGTGAGCTTCTCAGATCCCGTCATGCTGCCGCGGGTGGCAATCCCGGAGCCGAGCTTCCGGAGCTTGCAGAGCGCCCACGCGGTGTTCGGCGACCTGTGTCGCACCATCGGGCGTCGCCATTGGACCGAAGCCGAGGTCGATACGGTCACGCGACCGGCCTATTTGTCGAAATCGCGCCTGCCGACTGGGGTTCAACGCCTCGTGAACGAGAGCAACCTTGTGGCCGCGCTGGAGCGCCAGGGCGTCGATATCTTGTACCCTGAGACGATGAGCTTCGCCGAGCAGGTCAAGCTCTTCGCCCAGAGACGGGTCGTCATGGGGCTGACTGGCTCGGCCTTCCATACCGCGCCGTTCTCGGCGCCGGCGCGGCGGACCATCGCCTTGTCGGGGATGCTGCACCTGCACGCAAACTACATCCTGTTCGATGCCATCAACAGGAACCACGCGCACTACTACTTCACACCTGGCACGACGACCTTCGCGGAGAATGGGTTTGGGGTCGGCTGGAAGATCCCCGACCCTGGTCGCGTCGCCGAGCAGATGGCACGTCGCGCCGAGAACATCGACTGGATCGAGCGCTACGATGTCGAGGTCGAGGCCGAGGCGGAGCGCCGCGGGCAAAGCCTCACCGGACGCCTGCGCCGGCTGCGCCGGAGCCTGCTGGCGCGATGGAAACCCGGCTGAAGGTGGCGCCGCATCGCCGAACCGCGGATAACCGAAGCAGGCGCATCCGCACTGGAACGCGCCTGCAGTCACCGATTTCGACGGGGCCGCCGTCAGCCGATGGGACGGAAGCTCAGCGGCCGCCGCCGCTGCCGGTCGAGCCGATGCGCGAGGGCTGGCCCTCGTTGCCGGAGGCGGCCGAGTCGGTGGCGATGCCGTCGGCGGCGCGGCCGGTCGGCGAGTAGGTGGCGGCGCCTTCCTCGCCGGTCGAGTTAGTCTGGCGCGTGACCACGCCCGGCGCGCCCGGCGGCACGACGACGGTGGTGCCGGTCGGCGTCTCGATGACCTGGGCGAAAGCGGGGGCGGCGACGCCGAGCGCGAGGGCGGCGGCGAGGGTGAGCTTGATCATGGGGGTGGGGCCTGGACGAGGGGACGGCGCATCGAGCGCCTGAGCCGGGACAACGTCGATTGCGCGCAATCGGTCCATGCGCGCGCGCGATGGACGTTATGTCGCCGCCCGGTGCGGAAGGGGGAAACCGCGCCGCCGGCGCCTCGCCTCCGGCGGCGGAGCGGCGCTCAGGTCACGAAGAGCGGGTTCAACCCGGCCTTGTGGAAGCCGTCCTCGGCGATCTTCAGGTCGAGGCCGTAGGAGGCGACGTCGTCGGCGACGGGGTCGAGCGCCGGGTCGCGGTGCTGGTGCAGGTGCTTGATGTAGCTGTGGCAGGTGCCGCAGGTTTCGACCTGGATGTCCTTCGAGAGCTCGTCGAGGCTCTGGTAGGTGATCGCCTCGCCCGAGCCGCAGGCGGTGCAGCGGATGCGGACGTGATTCCACTGGCTGCCGCAGAGCGAGCAGGCGAGGTAGCGCGCCTTGTCGGCCGGGGTCCAGGCGACGATCAGGCTCGCCACGGGAGCGCCGCCGCAGGCCGGGCAGACGCCGTCGGCCACCGGCTTCAGCGCCGACCGGTCGAGGCGGGCGGCGGCCTCCGACAGGCAGAGCTGGAGCGCGGCCGCGACGAACACGCATTCGGCCATGCGCTCGACCGGGAACGCGCCCTCGAACACCTGCACGCCGAGATCGAGGCGATCCTCCGGCGATGCGGATCGCAGCGCCGCCGCCGCGTCGTGGGCGGCCTGCGGCGCCGGCCCGAGGTCGAGGGCGGCGAGCAGCCCGTCCAGGCAGGCCAGGAAGGCGCCGGGCGCCTCCAGGCTGTGGCGCGAGAGCGGCGGCATGCCGTGCTCGAGCCGCAGGGCGCGGTCGGCATTCGGCTCGGTCTCGGGCTGCGGCACCTGTCCGGCGCGCGCGGCCTGAACCGAGGCCTGCGCCGTGGCGATGCGGGCAAGCAGGTCGAGGTAGCCGCCCATAGGATGGTCGGGGGCAAGGCGCTGCAGCCGCAGGGCGCGGTTCGCGAACAGGTCGGCCGGGACGGGGAGCTGGACGAAGGGCACCGAGCCGGCGATGCCGATCCGGTCCGGATCGGGCTGCAGCTCGTGCAGCTTCTGGCGTTTCGGGGTTTTACCGGCGGTGTCGGCGGGATCTTGCGCGGCGGGATCTTGCCCCGCGGGCTCGGCCGCGGGGGTGCGCTTGAAGAAACGGGCCAAGGCGTCAGTGCCCGCGCTTGTCGGTGGAGCCGCGCTGGCGCTTGCCGCCGGCGATCTGCCGGAACCACTTGCGGTGGTGGCGATAGGCCCAGCCGCCGGTGACGGTGCCGCGCACCATCGCCCGGCCGGTGCCGCGCACCCAGATGCCGGCGTAGATGTGCACGACGATGATCGCGATGGCGACGACCGCGGCGAGCGAGTGCGCCAGCAGCGCCCAGCGCTTCGTCTCGATGACGGTGTACTGGTAGAAGTACTGGTCCCAGATCACCAGCCCGGTGACGAACATGATCCCGATCAGCGCGGTCTGGCCCCAGAACACGCCCTTCTGGCCGGCATTGTACTTGCCGAGCTCTGGCAGCCGGTCCTCGCGGTTGGTGACCACGTCGCCGATCTTCATCGACCAGGCGACGTCGTCCTTGTTGGGGATGTTGAGCTTCCAGAAGCGCAGGAACAGCAGCGCGAAGCTGACCGCCAGCGCCACGCCGAACCACGGGTGGATCGCCCGCGTCGCCTGGCCCCCGCCGAAGATGCCGGTGAGCGAGAACAGGTACGGCGTGAACATCGCCAGGCCGGAGAGGGTCAGCAGGGTGAACAGGATCGCGGTGATCCAGTGGTTGACGCGCTGCAGGCCGGTGTAGCGGGGAACGTAGAGGATCTCCGGCGCCTCGTGCACCTCGCGCAAGGGGCGGGCATCGCCGTCTCGGATGTCGGTGTGAACGGTCATCGGGTCTGCTTCTCTCGACCTGGAGCATCGTCCACGATCTCCCGATCGCGGACAAGGCTCGCGCTTATCGTAGGGCCGCGTCGTCCTCGCGCGCCGGGATCCACCGCGCGCGATCGATGCGCCCGTGGCCCCGAACGGGAGCCGGGAGGCCGGCCCGCCCTCGGCGGCGCCGGCCTCCCGTGCCCGTCAGTGCGGCCGGGCCTCGCCGCTCTCGGCGTCGCGGCGCTTCTCGTGGTCGTACTCGATCGCCTCTTCCTCCTCCTCGGCGACGACCTCGTTCGGCCCCGCCGTGACGTAGTGGAAGAACCCGGCGACCGCCGCGAAGCCCATCGCGGCGAGCCCGAACACCTTGGCGCCGCCCTTCCAGAAGGCGACCAGCGGCGAGATCTTCGGGTCGAGGGGCAGGCCGGCATAGAGCTGCGGCTTGTCGGCGTGGTGGAGCACGTACATCACGTGCGTGCCGCCGACGCCGGCCGGGTCGTACAGGCCGGCATGCTCGAAGCCGCGCGACTTGAGGTCCTCGACCCGGCCGTGCGCCTGCTCGATCATCGCGGCCTTGGTGCCGAACATGATCGAGCCGGTCGGGCACGCCTTGGCGCAGGCGGGCGCCTGGCCGACGGCGACGCGGTCCGAGCACAGCGTGCACTTGTACGCCTTGTGGTCCTTCTCGGAGATGCGCGGGATGTTGAACGGGCAGCCCTTCACGCAGTAGCCGCAGCCGATGCAGTTCTCCTCGATGAAGTCGACGATGCCGTTGGAGTACTGCACGATCGCGCCGGGGGACGGGCACGCCTTGAGGCAGCCCGGATCGGTGCAGTGCATGCAGCCGTCCTTGCGGATCAGCCATTCGAGGTTGTTGGTCGCCTCGTTCTCGTACTCGGTGAACCGCATCAGGGTCCACGTCTTGGGCGTGAGGTCGTGCGGGTTGTCGTAGACGCCGACGTTGACGCCGACGTCGTCGCGCAAGTCGTTCCACTCCTCGCAGGCCGACTGGCAGGCCTTGCAGCCGATGCACTTCGACACGTCGATGAGCTTGGCGACCTCCATGTGCGAGCGGATGGCCGGCGGCGTCTCCGTGGAGGCGGAGCGCTGCCGGATGTCGAGGGAGCTGTAATCGGCCATGGTCTGATGCTCCCCTTACGCGACGGCGTCAGCAGGAGGCGTCGTCGCCTCGATGTTGACGAGCCACGCCTTGAACTCGGGCGTCTCGGTGTTGGCGTCGCCGACCACCGGGGTGAGCGAGTTCGGGTGCCATCCTTTCTTCGTCTGGCCCATGAAGCCCCAATGCTGCGGGATGCCGACCACGTGGACGGCCTTCCCGTCGCACATCAGCGGCTTGATGCGCTTGGTGACGACCGCCTTGGCCTTGAGCGAGCCGCGCTTGGACCAGACCCGGACCCAGCCGCCCTTGACGATGCCCTTCTCCTTCGCGAGCTGCTCGGAGATCTCGACGAAGGCCTCCGGCTGGAGGATCGCGTTGATCCGGGCGTGCTTGGTCCAGCCGTGGAAGTGCTCGGTCAGCCGGTAGCTCGTCGCCGCGTAGGGGAACTCCTCCGAGGTGCCGAGATCGGCCAGGTCGTCCTTGAAGATCCGCGACGCCGGGTTGCCCTTCACCCGCGGGAACGGGATGTTGGCCATCGGCGACTCGAACGGCTCGTAGTGCGTCGGGAACGGCCCGTCGCGCATCAGGCCGCGGGTCCACAGGCGGGCGACGCCCTCCTGGTTGAGGATGAACGGGCCGACGCCCTTATCGGGGGCGACGGTGACGCCGTAATCCGGCACGTCGAAGCCGACCCACTGCTTGCCGTTCCACTCGATGAGCTTCTTCTTCTCCGACCACGGCTTCCCTTCCGGGTCGCACGAGGCGCGGTTGTAGAGCACGCGGCGGTTGGCCGGCCAGGCGAAGGCCCAGTTCGGCGCGATGCCGCGGTCGCCGGGATCGGTGTTGTCCCGGCGGGCCATGGTGTTGCCCTTCTCCGTGTAGCAGCCCGAATAGACCCAGCAGCCGCAGGCCGTGGTGCCGTCGTCCTTGAGCTGGGCGAAGCCGTCGACCTGGCGCCCGGCCGGCAGGGTCTGCCCGTCGAGGCCCGGCGTCGGGGCGAGCGTGTAGCCGTTCAGCTCGCGCGCGAGCTCGACCGGGGTCGGCTCGTGGGCGATCGCGTAGTTCCAGGTCAGGTTGAGCATCGCGTCCGGGAAGGCGCCGCCCTCCTTCTGGTACATCTCCTTCATGCGCAGGAAGATGCCCGCCATGATGTCGATGTCGGGCTTGCACTCGCCCGGCGCGTCCTGGGCCTGCCAGTGCCATTGCAGCCAGCGGCTGGAGTTGGAGAGCGAGCCCTCCTCCTCGGCGAACAGCGTCGTCGGCAGCTCGAACACCTCGGTCTGGATCGAGGCGGTGTCGACGTCGTTGTACTCGCCGTGGTTCTCCCAGAACCGCGCGGTCTCGGTTTTGAGCGGATCCATCACCACGATGAACTTCATCTTGGAGAAGGCTTCCGTCATCTTGGCGCGATTGGGGAACGACAGCAGGGGGTTGAAGCCCTGGATGATGTACCCGGTCATCTTGCCTTGCTTCGCCAGCTCGAAGCCGCGCAGCACGTCGTAGGTCGGCACGTCGAGCTTGGGCAGGTAGTCGTAGGCCCAGTCGTTCTCCTTGGTCGCCTTCTCGCCCCACATCGCCTTCTGGAACGAGACGAAGAACTTGTTGTAGTTCGACCAGTAGCTGGTCTGGCCCGGGCGCAGCGGCTTGAACTGCCGCTTCTCGGCGTAGGACTGGTAGGTCGGCTCCTTCTCGATCGGGATGTTCAGGTAGCCGGGGATGAGGTTCGACATCAGCCCGATGTCGGTCAGCCCCTGGATGTTGGAGTGGCCGCGCAGCGCCTGCATGCCGCCGCCCAGCATCCCGATGTTGCCGAGCAGGGTCTGCACGATGCACATCGAGCGGATGTTCTGCGAGCCCTTCGAGTGGTGGGTCCAGCCGAGCGCGTAGAGCGAGGCCATCGTCCGGTCGGGCGTCGAGGTCGTGGCGATGAGCTCGCAGACCTTGAGGAAGGTCTCCTGCGGCGAGCCGCAGATCCGCGACACCATCTCGGGCGTGTAGAGCGCGACGTGCTTCTTCAGGAGCTGCATCACGCAGCGCGGGTGCTGCATCGTCTCGTCGACGACCGCGTAGCCGTCCGGCCCGATCTCGTAGTCCCAGGTCGACTTGTCGTAGTCGCGCTTCTCCGGATCGTAGCCGGAGAACAGCCCGTCCTGGAAGTCGTAGCCCTCGCGCACGACGTAGCCGGCGTTGGAATACGCCGCGACGTAGCGGTGCTGCAGCTTGTCGTTGTCGAGCAGGTATTTGGCCACGCCCGACAGGAACGCGATGTCGGTCCCCTGGCGGATCGGGCAGTACAGGTCGGCCACCGACGCGGTGCGCGTGAAGCGCGGGTCGACGACGATCAGCTTGGCGTTGTTGTGGGCCTTGGCCTCGACCACCCACTTGAAGCCGCAGGGATGCGCCTCAGCAGCATTGCCGCCCATGACGGTGATGACGTCCGCGTGCTTGATGTCCATCCAGAGGTTGGTCATCGCACCGCGGCCGAAGGAGGGCGCCAGACTGGCGACCGATGGGCCGTGTCAAACCCTGGCCTGGTTGTCGAAGACCAGGGCCCCCATGCTTCGGACCGTCTTGTAGGTCAGCCACGCGGTCTCGTTGGAGGTCGCGGAGGCGCCGAGGAAGCCCATCGTGGTCCAGCGGTTGACCGTGAGGTCGCCGTTCTTGGCCACGAAGTTCTTGTCGCGGTCCTCCTTCATCAGCCGGGCGATCCGCTCGAAGGCGAATTCCCAGGAGACGCGCTTGAACTCCTTCGCGCCGGCCTCGCGGTGCAGCGGGTACTTCGTCCGGGTCTCGGCCTGGATGAAGTCGAGCAGCGCCGAGCCCTTCGGGCAGAGCGTGCCGCGGTTGATCGGGTGATCGGGATCGCCCTCGACGTGCATCACCGCCGAGCGGGCGTTCTTCGACTTGTCGCCGAGGCTGTAGAGGATGATGCCGCAGGCGACCGAGCAGTAGGGGCAGGTGTTGCGGGTCTCGCGCATCTGCGCGAGCTTGAAGGGGCGCACCGCCGCCGCCATCGCCGGCTCGAGGCCGCCGAAGCCGAGGGCGCCGAGCGAGCCGCCCGCGAGGGTGACGGCGCCACCCTTCAGCAGGCCGCGGCGAGAGACCTGAATCGTCATCCGTCCATCCCGATCAGAACTGGAGTTATTCCAGCATGCATCCCAGGATTGGCGCGCCGAGGCAAGTGCGGTTCCGTGACACAGATCGTCGGTCTGTCGCCGTCGGGGCCGCCACGATTTGCCGGCCCGATCCATCCCGCGGCGGCTGCAATATTTTGCCGGGCCCGAGCCCGGCCGAAGCAAGACTTGGTTTAAGGACGTCTTACTTGGACGGCGAGGCGGGGTTCTGACCCGAGGCGCCCGGGGTGCGGTGATCGAGCGGCGCCTGCGGCTCGGTGCCGGAGGAGGACCCGGTCGAGGCGCCCGGCACGTCGCGGTTGCGGTTCTCGGCCGTCGCGTTGCCGCCGGGATTGGGCGCGTCCTTGGCCGCCGATTCCTCCCGCGGCACGGGGGCCTGGCTCCAGCCGTCGTTGGCGCTGCGGGATTTGTCGCCCATCGCGTCGACGCCCTTGATCTCGCCGGGCTTGGTCTGGGCGTGCCCGGGGGTGCAGGCAAGCGCGATCGCCAGGGCGGCGGCGGCGGAGATGAGGCGGGGGAGGAGCACGCGCGGGGTCCGGGGTTTTGGATCGGGGAATCGACGGGATCTCAACCGGCCAACAATCCCCCGCCGCGCGCGGTTCCGAATCCGCGACATCTGCGGCCTGCCGGTGACGAGGCCTTAACCAAGCTTTGCCATTCTGCCGGGATGTCGGAATGGCGTGAGGGTCCGGTGGTCATGGCGAAGCCGCAGACGTCCCGGCCGGGCGAGACGCCCCAGACCCAGCCGCCGCTGAACCCGAGCGTGCGCCGCCACCTCGGCCAAAACCTGCGCAACCTCTACGCCGACACCCTCTCCGCCCCGGTGAGCGAGCGCCTTGAAGCGCTGATCGCGCAGCTGGACCGCCCGAAGGACTGAGGAAGCCTCGGCGCGAGGGGCTTCGCTCTGCGGCTCGGTTTCCGGGGGTCGCCTGGGGGTGGCGAGCGGCCGAAAAGCTGCCGTTCGACCATCGGCTTGGGCCGGCGCCGCGATCCGCGCGCTCATGGGCCGGAAGGCGCCATGCTCCGCAAAGCCGTGCCGACGGCCGGTGCCCGCGCACGGGCACCGGTGCGGGCGTCGCCGAGGTCCCGGGCGCGCAGGGCAAGGGTCGCGGGCGCGCAGGGACAAGACGGTCGGTCACCCCGGCTCGCGCAGGTTCGTGAAGTTCGCGACGATGCCGGGCGCCCGGCTGCCCTTCCGGGACGAGGCCATCAACCGGACGTGGTAGCGGGCGCCGTCCGCGCCCTCGATCGTCCGCTCGGAGGGCCGGCGCGTCGCCAGCACCGTCGGGATCTCGTCCGACAGCCACGTCAGGGCGATCGGCGCCGAGAAGTTGCGCAGGGACCGGCCGACGTCGCTCGGCTGCAAGCCGAAGATCTGCGCCGCGGCACGGGTGAACATGCGGATGTGGAGATCCGGCGTGAGGAGCACGCTGGCGACGTTCATGCCCTCGAACAGCGTGGCCTGGTCGTCGCTCAGCTGATCGATCGCCTCGATCTTCGACGTCAGCTCGACGTTCATCGTCTGAAGCTCTTCGTTCAGAGACTGCGTCTCCTCCTTCGCGGCCTCGAGCTCCTCGTTGGCGGCCTGCATCTCCTCGTTGACGGAGTACAGCTCCTCGTTCGAGGATTTGAGCTCCTCAAGGGAGGTCTCGTACTCCTCGATCACGGATTGGAGCCGCTCGCGCGTGCTGCTCAGCTCGCGCTCCAGGCCGTGGATCGCCGCGTCCCGATCGTCGGCTTCCAGAGCCTGCCGCCGCTCCTTCTCGACGGGGGCGGCGGCCTCGTCGAACACCACCAGGAACAGCGGCTCCGTCTCGCTCGGCGTGTGGAGCGGCTTGACGACCAGGGTGATCGTCTGCAGGCGCCCGTCCGGAAGCTCGACGCCGATGCTGTCGCGCACGACCCGGGTGTTGCCCTCGATCGCCTCGCGCAGGGCCGTCCGGAGATCCAGCCGCAGGCCCTTGCGCGCCATCGCGGCCAGCTCCCGGGTCGGCTGGCCGGGCACGACCTCCAGATGATCGCCGATCCGCGACGAGTAATGCACGGCCTCGCCCGTCCGCGTCACGACCGCGTGGGGGGGCGTGAACTCGGACAGCATCAGCGTCTCGACCGTGTGCCGCAGGGCCGCGTGCGTCTTCACGTTGCGCCGGTGCGGATGGCCGGTCCCCACGAAGACCGCCGTGTCCGGCCCGGACATCGGCGGCAACCGGGCCGGCGGGATCGCGTCCCGCGCCTGGAAGATGCGGTGCCGCTTGTCGATCGTCTCGAACAGGTCCTCGAAGCGCGTCACGTTCTCGGCCATGCCGATGAACAGGTAGCCGCGCGGGCGCAGGGCGTAGTGCAGCACCGGCATCAGCTGCTGCTGGGCATCGACGCCGAGGTAGATCAGCAGGTTTCGGCAGGAGACGAGATCGAGGCGCGAGAACGGCGGGTCGCGCAGCACGCTGTGCGGGGCGAAGGTGCACAGGTCGCGCACGGCCTTCTTGACCACCGCGCTGTCGCCCTCGACGACGAAGTGCTGCGCGACCCGCTCGGGCGAGACGGCGGATAGGTAGGTCCTCGGGTAGAGGCCGGTCCGGGCGACCGTGAGCGAGCGCTCGTCGATGTCGGTGGCGAAGATCTGCACGCGCGGCGGATCCGCCAGGGTGAGCATGTGCTCGCGCAGGAGGATGGCCAGGGAGTAGACCTCCTCGCCGGTCGAGCAGGCCGGCACCCAGACCCGCACGATCTCGGTCGCCGCGCGCGCATCGAGAAGCTTCGGGATGACGTGGGCGGCGAGCGCCTCGAAGGCGGCGGCGTCGCGGAAGAAGTTCGTCACGCCGATCAGCAGATCCCGGAACAGCGCCCCGACTTCCGCCGGGTCGGCACGCAGCCGCTTGAGGTAGGCGTCCGGCCCGGCCGCCCCGACCACGCCGATGCGCCGCTGCAGGCGGCGCACGAAGGTGTTGGGCTTGTAGCCCGAGAAGTCGTGCCCGACCTGCGAGCGGAGGATGACGAAGATCTCAGCAAGCAGCTCGGCGTCGAGCTCCTGCGCGGCCGGGTCGGCCTGGGCCTCCCGCGCGGCGGTGCTGTGCGCGGCGATCCGGTCGCCCATCCGTTCGGCCGGCTCGCCGAAATCGACGAAGCCGGTGCGCAGCGAGCTGAGCGGCATGTCGGGGGTCTCGGGCCCGAAGCCGTCCAGGGTCTGGGCCAAGGTCAGGCCGCCGTGCTCCTTGATCGCCTTGATGCCGATGGCGCCGTCCCCGTCGCCGCCGGACAGGATCACGCCGACCGCGCGCTCGCCCTGGTCGAGGGCCAGGGCCGTCAGGAAGATGTCGACCGGCTTGGTCTCGCGGACCTTCGGCTCGAGCGGCCTCAACGTCAGCCGGCCGTCCACGATGCCCATGACGAAACCGCCCGGCATGACGTAGATGCGGCCCGGTCGGACCGGCGCGCCGTCGGTGGCGGTCTCGACCTCCAGCGGCGTGAACCGGGCCAGGACGTCCGGGAGCAGGCTCTTGTGGTCCCGGCTGAGATGCGTAACGATGACAAAGGCTGCCCCGAGCGTCTCCGGCACCCCGCGGAAGAAGCCCTGCATCGCTTCGATGCCGCCCGCGGACGCGCCGATGCCGACGATCGGAAAGTGGTCGTGGTCCATCACGATGTTCTGAGCCTTCGGATCGATGCAATGCCGTTCGTCGGGTCCCAGCATCCTGCGTTCTCGCCCGATGTCGAGGACGGCCGTGCGGATCAGCTGTCGTGCGTGGCCTCCTGCACGACGTAGGCGAGGCAGCGGGCCCGGGCCTCGGGGCTCTTCAGCCGCACGAACAGCCGCAGCAGCGCCACCACTTCGGGGAGATGATCCAGGCCCGCCACGGCGGTTTCGGTGTCCGATGCCCGAGCCGGGTCGGCGGTCAGGAAGGTCGCCACCGGAACGCCCAGCGACCGGGCGATGCGGACCAGCGCACCGGGGTCGTCGTCCTGCAGGTCGTCACCGTTCATCATGACCGTCCGCCGATCCCCGCGCCGCGGCGATCAATGCACGGCGATCCCGGCCACGCGCGGTCCCATCACGCCGGCGATGCGACGCCCGACATGATGGAGCACGTGACCGAGGAGCAGGCGGGTCTGGGTGTCGGGGTCGTCTTCCGCGGCCTCGTAGGCCTCGATGAGGGACGCCACCAATTGGTTCGACGGGCCGGGGGCGTCGTCCATGCAGGATGCGAGAGGCCCCGCAGCGGTCTGCTCCCGGGAGCGTAGGACGAGCGCGCGCGAGGCCTGGAGCGTCCGCCGCGTCTCCTCGGCCATGGCGCGCAGCTCACGGGCCACCTCAAGGCACCGATCTGCTCGTGAGCGGTCTATCATCGGCGCTCCGGTTTCCGTCCCATGCCCGCACATGGACGACTTCCGTGCGGCAGATCGGAACGTGCACGCAATTTATAGATGTGGCAATCCGACGATTGCGTTCGAGGGCGATCGGGAGGACCGAACGTCAGCATGCAAGGCAGGTCGGCTTTCGCATCCATCGAGCAGACGCAAGTACAAGTCCCGCGTTCCCAAGTCGTCGCTCCATGCGCGGCCCGGAAGCGGACCGTCCGGCCTTGCCATGGGTCGTGCGCGGGCGCGACGGCGACGTCCGCTTCCGGTGGACCTGCGCGCGCGCGTCAGGTCCACCGGGCGCCCTTCATCGGCGGCGGCCTCCCGGAGCCGTACGACCCGAGCCGACATCGGAACCGTGGCCGGCCGGCACGCGGGCTCGGCCCGGCCACGACGAAACGGCCGGTGCCAGGGATCGCACCGGATCCGGCCCTTCCGCCCGACCGGAATTTGGAATGGTTTGCAGTTTCGTGCACCTTAGGCGTGAATCGGGCACGCCATCCGGGACGCCAAGAAGGCCGGACGCCCGACGGTGGAGGAAACATGAACGAAATCGTCAAGCCGGACTCCCTGATCGTCGCGGAGGCCGAGAGCCTGACCGAGACCTTCTTCGGCGGCTGCCCGCACGATTGCCCGGACACCTGCTCGATGCTGTTCGAGGTGAAGGACGGGGAGCTGCTCGGCGTGCGGGGCAACCCGGACCATCCGATGACCCGCGGCGGCCTCTGCGTGAAGCTGAAGGACTACGAGAAGCGCCACTACCATCCCGACCGGCTGCTCTACCCGATGAAGCGCGTCGGCCCGAAGGGCGCGAAGCAGTTCGCGCGCATCACCTGGGACGAGGCGCTCGACACCATCGTCACGCGCTGGAAGGCGATCATCGACCAGCACGGCCCCGAGGCGATCGCGCCCTACAGCTACCTCGGCAACCAGGGCCTCGTGCACGGCTTGAACGGCGGCGACGCCTTCTTCAACCGCATGGGCGCCACCGTGACCGAGCGCACCTTCTGCGGCGAGGGCTCCTGCACCGCGTGGCTGCTCACCGTCGGCCCGACCGCCGGCCTCGACCCGGACAGCTACATCCACTCCAAGTACATCGTGATCTGGGCCTGCAACTCGGTCTCGACGAACCTGCACCACTGGGCCATCGTCAAGGACGCCCAGAAGAAGGGCGCCAAGGTCGTCGTCATCGACACCTATGCCTCGCGCACCGCCAAGGCCGCCGACTGGCACATCGCCCCGAAGCCCGGCACCGACGGCGCGCTCGCCATGGCGCTGATCAACTCGATCATCGCGCAGGGCCTCGTCGACCAGGACTACGTCGACAACCACACGGTCGGCTTCGCGGAGCTGAAGGAGCGGGCCGCGCCCCGCACGCCGGAATGGGCCGCCGCGATCACCGGCGTCCCGGCCGAGGACATCCGCACGCTCGCCCGCGAGATGGCGACCGAGCAGCCGGTCGGCATCCGCATGGGCGTGGCGCTGGAGCGGCATTACGGCGGCGGCCAGACCATCCGCGCCGTCACCTGCATCCCGGCGCTGACCGGCGCGTGGCGTCACGTCGGCGGCGGCGTCACCCAGTTCGGCGTGTGGGAGCATCCCTACAAGTTCGACGTGATGTGCCGGCCCGACCTGATCCCGGAGGGGACCCGCGTCGTGTCGAACCTGCAGATCGGGCGCGCGCTCACCGGCGAGCTGAAGCTCGACCCGCCGATCCTGTCGATGATGTGCTGGAACTCGAACCCCGTCACGCAGGCGCCCGAGACCGACAAGATCGTCGAGGGGCTGATGCGCGAGGACCTGTTCATGGTCTCGGCCGAGCACTTCATCTCCGACACAGCGTCCTACGCCGACATCCTGCTGCCCGCCACGATGGGCGCGGAGATGGAGGACATGATCCTGTCCTGGGGCCACCTCTACCTGACCTACAACACCAAGTGCGCGGACGCGCCCGGCGAGGCGATCCCGAACAACGAGATCTTCCGCCGGCTCGCGGCCCGGCTCGGCTACGCGGAGGAGAACTTCACGTGGTCGGACAGCGAGTGCCTCGAGCACTACGTCGACTGGTCGTCGCCGGCCTGCGAAGGCATCGACCTCGCCTACATGCGCGAGCACGGCTTCGCCCGCCTGAAGGTCGGCACGCCGGACGACCGGGCGCCGCACCGGGAGGGCAACTTCCCGACGCCGACCGGCAAGTGCATGCTGAAGGTGGAGGGCGCCACGAACTTCGTCGCGCCGCCGTTCCGGCAGATGTACGAGGGCTTCCAGCCCGGCGAGGCGCTCGATCCCCTGCCCGACTACCTCGGCCCGCGGGAATCCCACGCCAACGACCCGGAGCTGGCCAGGCGCTTCCCGCTCAACATCGTCTCGCCCAAGAGCCACTACTTCCTGAACTCCTGCTACGCCAACATGGAGGACAAGCAGAAGGGCCAGGGCGAGCAGTTCGTACTGATCAGCCAGGCCGACGCCGACGCCCGCGGCATCCGCGACGGCGACAAGGTGCAGGTCGCCAACGACCGCGGCGCGTTCAAGGGCGTGGCCCGCATCACCGACGACGTGACGGCCGGCATCGTGGTCGCGACTTTGGGCTACTGGCGCCAGCTCAACGAGGGCACGGTCAACAGCATCTCGTCGGGCGCCTTCAGCGACATGGGCCACGCGCCCTCGTTCTCGGACAACCTCGTCGAGGTCGTTCGGGCGAACTGAGGCCGCCGCCGGCCGTGCGGCCAGCAGGCGCCCCACGGGGCGCGTGCTGCCTGCGGACGGCGCCCCGGGCTTGGCCGGATGCGGCGGATGTGCGAGGCCTCGTCGGCGGTTGCGGGCGGACGCGCGGGGCGGCCGAGCCCCGGAGGGGGAGGCCATGGAACTCCTGATCGTCGACGACCACCCGCTGTTCCGCGAGGCGCTCGCCAGCACGATCGGCCTGTCCGATCCCGACGCGGTGCTGCACGAGGCCGACGGGATCGCGGCGGCCTGCGCGATGCTGGCCGCCCATCGCGGCATCGAGCTGACGCTGCTCGACCTGTCGATGCGGGGGGTGTCGGGCTTCGACGGGCTCGTCACCATCCGCGGCCGGTTTCCGCGCGTGCCGATCCTGGTGGTGTCGGGGCACGAGGATCCGCGCATCATGCGCGAGGCGCTGCACCACGGGGCGGCCGGCTACGTGCCGAAGGCGGTCGACAAGGCGACGCTGACGCGGGCGATCCGGGACGTGCTCGCCGGCGCGCTCGCGATTCCCGAAGGCCTCGCCGAGGCCGGGCCGCCCGCCCGCGGCGCCGCGCGGAAGGCCCCGCTCGCCGAGCGCATCGCCCGGCTCACCCCGCAGCAGATGCGGGTGCTGCTGATGATCCGCCAGGGCAAGCTCAACAAGCAGATCGCCCACGCGCTCCAGGTCGGCGACTCGACCGTGAAGGCCCACGTGTCCGAGATCTTGCGCAAGCTCGAGGTGATCAGCCGGACGCAGATCGTGATCGACACCGCGTCGCTCGACTTCGACCGCCCGCAGGACGGCCATGCCGGCTGAGCGCGCGCGGTCTTCGCACCACACGCGATCTTGAGATCCGGCAGTTTCCTGCCGATCCGAGCGATCTTTGCAGCCTATGATAGCAACGGCCCGGCCCGGCCTTAACATGCGTCAACCGGACCGGCACGATCGACTGGTGCTTCGCCGGCGGAGCCCGGCCCTGTAGGCTCCCGACCCCGGTGCGACCTTTGCGACGACGCTCGGATCGCGCGGCTGATCCGCCGGTTGCCCTGCCGGATCGACGCCCCATCTTCCCCGTCGAGGGCGGCGTCAGCGAACAGGATCGACCGTGACCGTTTTTCGAACCATCCGTTTCCGCGGGCTCGCCCTCGCGGGCGCCCTCGCCGTGGCGCTGCCCGCCCTGGTCCACGCGCAGGAGATGCCGCGGATCGACGGCGCCCACAACGCCCTGCTGATCCACGGCAACTTCTGCGGCCCGGGCAACCGCGGGCCGGGGCACGCGCCGGTGGACGCCCTCGACCTCGCCTGCGCCCACCACGACGCCTGCACGCCGGACCGCGCCTCGGGCCGGCTGCCGCACTGCGCCTGCAACGACCGCCTGCGCGAGGAGGCCGGCCTCGTCGCCCACGATCCGCGCACGCCGCAGACCGTCCGCGACACCGCGCAGTTCATCGCCGACGGCGCCGACCTGCTGCCCTGCGACGACTGATCCGGCCCGACGCCGCCTCGGCCCGGCGGCCGCCCCCGCCGGGCCGCCGCCGCGGGCCGGGCGCCGCTCAGGTGTGGGCGAAGATGTCGACCTCGGGCCAGCCGTCGAGGTCGAGCCGGGCGCGGGTCGGCAGGAAGGCGAAGCAGGCCTCGGCGAGATCCGTGCGGTTCTCGCGCGCCAGCATCCGGTCGAGGCGGTCGCGCGCGGCGTGGAGGTGGAGCACGTCGGAGGCGGCGTACTCCACCTGCGCCGGCGTCAGCGTCTCGGCGCCCCAGTCGGAGGATTGCTGCGCCTTCGACAGGTCGACCCCGACGCATTCGCGGACCACGTCCTTGAGCCCGTGCCGGTCGGTGTAGGTGCGCGCGAGCTTCGAGGCGATCTTGGTGCAGTAGACCGGCGCCGGCATCACCCCGAGCGCCCGGTACAGCACCGCGAGGTCGAACCGCGCATAGTGGAAGATCTTCCGCACCCCCGCATCGGCCAGGATGCCCGCCAGCACCGCGGGCAGCGGGCCATCGCGAAGGATCTGCACGACGTCGGCCGAGCCGTCCCCCTTCGAGACCTGCACGACGCAGAGCCGGTCGCGATGCGGGTTGAGCCCCAGCGTCTCGGTGTCGACGGCGATCGCCGCCCCCGGCTCATACCCGGCCGGCAGGTCGCCGCGATGCAGGCGGATGGTGTGGCTCGGCATTTTTTTCGGACGTTTGGGTGTGGGGGGTTTTTGGCGGGTATCATCCGCTGGGGTGAGGGACAAGGTTGAGGGGACGCGGGTTCGACGGGCTTGAACGAGGGCTATCCGTGGACTCCTGCCGTTCCGGTTTTGAGCAGCAGAATACGAGAGCCGTCGTTCAGTCTGATAGCGGTGCACGGCAGCTATGCGCCATGAACGGACATCGAGTGCCTTCCCCGAATGCGGACCGAAATGCTCCCCGACCTTCTGTAGGCCCAAGCTTCGGCTAAGAGCCGAAGCACGAGGTACACAGCAGGTTCGCACCGGATCAGGGATGGCAGGTTGCTCATGTTATCGGGTGCACTAAGCGATCGCCCTGATGAGCTGCGCCTCATCCAAAACGGAGAAGTGCTATGCCTCTCATCGGCGGAGGAGCAAACCCACAGAACAAAAGATTATTCAGCGAAGCGAAGCGCAAGCTGGCTGAGTGGTCCGATAGTGCGGGCATAAAGAAGCAACTCCGGCCTCAACTATTGGGCGGTCTAGAGCGGGTAATGCATACGCTTCCTGAAAGGCGTGAATGGTTCGAAGTTCAGAGCATCCTCATCGGGAAAAGCATAGAAGTATCGCTCCGCCTAGAAGAGCCACATTTTCGGGCGTTCACCTCTCGCCGTGGAGTTGGGGTGACCACCATTGCGCCCGCTTGGAATGTTGGGTGGGGTCAGGTTCTAAAAAGGCCCGAGGTCTATGAGGTACTAAGCTGGTTCCTTCACTATGCGCGGCAGTATGTGCACAGGTCACGAGTCGCTGCCGTGCTTATGGCTGCATTAGAGCGGAACGGACAAGCTCTTCATCCATTCGCAGCCGAGGCAATTTATCAACGCTATGGCCCGACTCAGCCGATGACAACAGTTAGTGCAGTTCTCAATGAAGGGCGAGATATGGCGCTCAGACAATGGGGCCGAAACTCAGGCCGGATACCTCAGGTAACTCAGACGGACTGGGCGGGCTGGAACACTCTGGACCCATCTCTCCATCTCGGCATCGCGCACCTTCTAAGAGCCGAGCAATTGCTCAAAAGTGACTTCACACTCGAGGCGGTTGTCGCCTTCGACTGCGTCATCCAAGCCATGGCTGGGTATTTGAGCGTCCGGCAGTCCAGTTCTACCTCACCCACCCGTGGCCAAGTCTGTCGCGAGTTGGGCCTGTCGAAAGCACGAGCAGGCGCAGCCGACTATGCCTACTTCATTCGAAACAACTTCGGCGCTCATCCTCGCGGCTGGCGGTGGTGGGACGTAGACGAGATGCTGTCCGAGCAAGCTTTGTCGGCCATTTCAGGCATGGCCCGCTGTGCATTGCGTGCCGCCGCAGATAGGGAGCCTACCGCCCGACTGGTTGATCCTGCCCCTACAGACTGGCCGGAATGGCTCCTCAAGAACTTCGTATCGATCTGGGATGCTGTTTGGTTTCGCGAAATGGACGTTGCCGGCCATCGACCCTGACGCCCTTCCCGACGTCAAGCGTCCGGCAGCGGCCGCGTCCAGGATCGCGCTGGCTTGCACGTGGATCTTACCGCGCTTCACCACCCTTTAATGTTAGATACGCGCGCCGACATGATGCGTTGGCGAGCTCCGCGCGGGACAAATGTGATATTCAGGACGATCCCAAGCGAATCTAACAAACATATTGAAGCGTTGCTCGCTGTATTTATATTAATTATTTAGTTTGAATAGGGCTAAATGCCCATCGAAGGCAACTTAAAGCCCAGCGAAGTCAATCTTCCCGCCGGTGATATTACGCTCGTTATTATCGTCGTCTTACTCAATTAGCTCCCCAACGCCCATACCCAAATGTACATAATTATGAGAATCTAGGTGTTACAAAATATTGTACCATTCACCGGTATTGCTAAAGCCTTTTGGTGAAGAACTCCGCAATCATCAGGCCACCGGCTTTAAGACGCCGAAGCTCATTCATCAACTCGTCCATCGAATTTATCTGATAACGACCAAAAATTGCACACTCGATAGCTTGCCCATCGTCCTGGAGCCGCTTGATAGTCTCGTCAAGTTGATAGCTAAGAACTTGATTACGCGAGGTGAAGATAATGGAAACGAATATTACGCCGATGAATAATGAAATAAAGTTTTGTGCGATATTAACGGACTGCGCCAGGATTGTTGTTGGGTTTAGCTCGTTGATTGTCGTGAAGAACATAGCTTTGAAGCTAAGGGCAAAGAATGCGAATCCTGATGGCTCTCCCGTAAAACAGTAATTGGCAGCATCAATCTTATAAACAGCATAATAAATCAGGGTAAAAAACACCGTTGTTATTACAAACAAAAAAGTGGTGACGAACACCCCTGATACGGCGGTTACTCCGCTGTTCTGATATGCTCGCAGGCTTTTTGCGGAGAAAAGCATTACCCGATTGGACAATAGGCCGAACTCGACGTTCGACAATTGCTGTTGCACTGCCCGGTCGTCTGGGTTCATCAGTGCGAATTGCCGAAAGTCGGTGTCCTCAGCAATTTTCTTAAGTGTAGCATCTTGCCACCAGTTCATGACTTTCCGGAACACGATAAATGTGTCGCCCGGCTTGAGCACGGAAATGATACGGCTCGCCAATATCGCCAGCAACAATCCTCCTAAGCACGTGCTCGCCGCATACAGCATAGGCTTGCTGCTAGATAGAAGAACGATCATAGCACTAGCGACAGAGATGAAACTGGCGAATATGTTGTATTTCAGGCTTCTAAAAAATCCAATTACGGTGAATATGAAATAAAATATTATATTGAGGCTGCCCGTTTTAAATACGTGCTTCGGGATTTTCCAGAACAATAGCACAAGCGGAAATGCCAGAATATACATACTCCAAAACACGAGATCGAGCTTGCTAATAAAGAACGCTGCGAAAGCTGCGATCCCCAGAAACAGAACGACCTTGAAGTCTAATAACCAGACGTAATCAGGAACGGACCGTTCAGCGAGGTACCTCAGCACATCAAAGACGAATAGAGTTGTTATGGTGTACGCCCAAAACAGGCAGGCGATAGCATCAAGTACAAATATTGCCCAACCAACAGTTGGGTCAGAGGTAAGATCAATCGGCTTTGCCGGTGCTGGCTGTGGCGTGTCAGGCAACTGGGACATGCTCTGAAATTACACCTACACAGCCAGCAATTCACCCGACCGAATCTTATCACTCGGAGCCAGGGTGTGGATCGGCGTCCAAATAAATCTTAACTCAATAATGAACGCAGATCACTCATACTGGACGAGTTTTTGAGCTGAAGGTGGGCGCTGATTCGGCGCGGATTTGGTTTTAACTGGATTCCCCCCCCGCGTCCGATAAGGCAGCTATCAGATAAAATTGGGTGTGCCAAATGAGTAGGTTCGCCTCCGGCGCCGATCCACAGACTGTCCAAGAGCAGACCTCTTAGATTTCCGCGACGGGTCATTTTCGGTTGTCGATTAAACTCAAGCCTACCTTGTACCAGCTTCTACGAGTATTCCCGATTGAAAGCAGTCAATAACCCTGTCGAGCTTTGCCCACCTCCATACCGGCGCGCAGCCCACTCACCGCGCGCCGGCCAAACCCCGCCAAAAAAATCACTTCTGCTTGGCGATGACCTTGTCCTTGATGCCGTCGTAGACCGACTGCGAGAGGATCTTCTTCTGCACGAGGTCGTCCTTGCCCTTGTAGGGGCGGCCCTTGATGATCGCGGCCGAGCGGGCGGCGCCGATGCCGGGGAGCGCGTCGAGCTCGGCGGCGGAGGCGCTGTTGAGGTCGAGCAGGGCGCCCTTGGCGGCGTTCGGCGCGCCGGCGACGGGGGCCGAGGGCTTCATCGGGGCGGCCGGGGCGGCGGGCGCGGTCGCCGCGGGCTTGGTCGGGGTCGCGGGGGCGGGGCTCTGCGCCAGCGCCGGCGCGGCGGCGAGGCAGGCGAGAACGGCGAGGGTGCGCAGGAACTGAGTGGCCATGGTGGTCCTCCCGAAGGAACGGCGGCCCGGTGCCCGGCGCCGACGGCCTGGGGTGTGGGCCGGCGCGCTTGAACCGCGGCTTAACGCTGCGACACGCCGCCCCAGGCGCCGGTTCCAATCCCGAGCGGGCGCATCCGTTCCGTCATCGGGGCCCGGCGGCCGTCAGGGGCGCATCGCGGCGAAGCGGGCGAGGCATTGCGGCGAGATCCGCATCCCGTTCGGCACCGGGCCGGTCGGCGGCGGGCGGCGCACGCAGGTCTCGAGGTAGGCGAGCGCGGCCTCGAGCACGGTCTCGCTGAACGGCTTCGAGATCACCGCCGTCGCCCCCTCCATCTCCTCGGTGAGCTGGCGCGCGTTGGCGGTCATGAAGGCGGCGGTGATGCCGGCGCGGTCGCGGATCGCCTGCGCCACCTCGATCCCGGACGAGCCGTCGGCGAGCCGCAGGTCGATCAGCACCAGCTCGGGCCGGCACGCCTCGATCTGGGCGATCGCCTCGGCGGCGGTCATGGCGGTGCCGACCACGCGGTGCCCGGCCTCCTCGAGCATCATCTCGATCTGCATGAGGATGAGGGCCTCGTCCTCCACCACCAGGATCCGCAGCGGTTCGGTCACGGCGTCTCCGAACTGTCCGCCGTCTCGCGCGGCAGGCGTATGTTGACCGTGGTCCCCGGCTCGTTCGACTGCCAGGCGATGCTGGCGTTCAGCTGCCGGCACAGGGTGCCGATGAGGCGCTTGCCGAAGGAGCGCTTCTCCATCACCTCGATCGGCATGCCGATGCCGTCGTCGGCGATCTTGATGGCGAAGTACTTGCCGTCCGGCGCGACCGTGACGGAGAGCCGGCCGGGGCGCTCGTCGGGGAAGGCGTGCTTGAGCGCGTTGGTGATGAGCTCGTTCATCATCAGCGCCACCGGCGGCGCCTTGGAGACCGGCACCTCCACCGTCTCGAGGTCGAGGTGCAGGCGGATGCCGTCGCGGCCGGAGCCGCGCACCAGGTCGTTGGAGAGGTCGCGGGCGAACTCGGCGACGTCGAAGCGCTCGACGTCGTTCGACTGGTACAGCCGCCGGTGCACGGTGCCGAGCGCCTCGACGCGGGTCAGCATCATCTCCATCGCCGCGCGCGCCGACGGGTCGGTGATCGCCTTGGTCTGCATGGCGAGCAGGGCGGCGATCATCTGGAGGTTGTTCTTGACCCGGTGGTCGACCTCGTGGACCAGCATCGTCTGCGTCGCGAGCGACTGGCTGAGATCGTGGGTGCGCTTGGCGACCTCGGCCTCGAAATGCGCCTTCTCCTGCTCGACCCGCATGTGCGCGTCGACGCGGTCGGTCACGTCGAGCTGCGAGGCGAAGAAGTAGGGCACCTCGCCGGCCTCGTTGGTGACCGGGCTGAGGTACAGCGCGTTCCAGAACGGGGTGCCGTCCTTGCGGTAGTTCAGGATGTCGATGGCGATGTCGCGCCCCGCCGTCACCGCCTCGCGGATGAGCGCGACGGCGCCGCGGTCGGTGCCCGCGCCCTGCAGGAAGCGGCAATTGCGGCCCATGATCTCGTCGCGGGCGTAGCCGGTCATCCGCAGGAACGCGTCGTTGACGAACACGATCGGGTTGTCGGCCTGGCGCGGATCGGTGATGATCATCGCCATCCGCGTCGCGCGGACCGCGGCGGCGAACGGGTCGCCCTTGCCCTGCTCGGTGTCCAGGCGGCCGGTCTGGCGCCACGCGTCGGACGATTCCATCGAACGTGATCTCTCTCAACGGGTCGTATCCGCCGTCGGGTCGGTCGGGGTCACCCCACGTGCCGGCGGGACTTCAGGAGGCGGGGCGCCCGGTTCGTAATGCGAACAGCCGGGCGGCCCCGAAGCTTAACGGGGCATGGACGGGAAAAGGTTCAAAGAATTCTGCCCCCGCCCGACTTTCTTCCGCGTGGCACGCATCTTCGCCGGCCCCGGCTCAGGTTGCGTCCGCGGCATCATACCCCGCCGTCGGCAAGTATTGCGCCCCGCAAATGGCCGGCAACGGGCCGTCATCGTCGCACCATCCGCGGCCGTTCCCGAGCGGAGCGTCGCGCCGTTCCGGGGGCTCGCCGAGGGCGCGCGACGCCCCCTAGCCATGCCGGCCCGCCGCCGCTATAAGCGCGCCTTCGAATCTCCGTATCGAGCGGTGCGCGAGGCGATCCCGATCGGGAGACGCCCGGGCGCCGCTTTGGCGCCAGACCGCAAGGATTTCCCGTCATGGCCGTTCCGAAGCGCAAGACCTCCCCCTCCCGCCGCGGCATGCGCCGCTCGGCCGACGCCCTCAAGGCGCCGACCTACGTGACGGACAAGGATTCGGGCGAGCTGCGCCGCCCCCACCACATCGACCTGAAGACCGGCATGTATCGCGGCCGCCAGGTCCTGAACGTCAAGTCGACCGAGGCCTGAGACGGCCGTCCGGGATCAGGCCGTGAGCCGCGCCGTCTCGGCGTAGCGCGCGGCGGCGATCCCGGTGCGCTCCAGCCGCGACGGCCGCAGGGTCGGGTCGGATTCGACGATCATCTGCGTCAGGAAGCCTGCGAGCGGCCGCGTGCCGCCGCGGGCTTTTTGCGTGGCCGCGTCCTCCGGCGCCTCGGCCCGGCTGCCGGCGATCGCCACCAGGGCGCGGGAGGGCTCGGCCGGCCGCGCCGGCTCCCGCGGCTCGGGCGCCTGCGGCCGCACGGTCGCCCGTACCGTCCCGACACGCCCGATTGTCCCGATCTGCATCATCGCCCGCATCTCCCGGCCCGGTCGGGGCCGGCGCTGCAAAGGTGGGGCCGATGTTAACGGTTCGTCAACCTTTTATCGGCACGCGCCCCTCCCCTCCCCCGCACCCAAGTCGGGCCTGCCCGACCTGGGCACACGGGGTGCGGATCTCGGGCAAGCCCCAGATCCGTCGGGGGGCGGGAAGAGGCGTCTACTTCTTCGCCAGCGCCTCGAGGCGCTCCTGCATCGCCAGCATCTGGCGCTTGAGGTCGTCGAGGTCGCTGCCGGCGGCGGCGGCCGGCGCGGGCGGGGCGGCCTGCCCGGCATGGGTGCCGGCGTTCGTCACGCCGGGCGGGGTGAAGCCGGTGAACATCTTCATGGCGTCGCCGAAGAAGCCCATGTTGGCCCGCACCTGCTGCTCGATGGCGCTCTGGAACGCCGACGAGCCGAAGCCGGTCGAGAACTTCTCGCGCAGGCCGTCCTGGTCACGCGCGAAGTTCGCCATCGAGAACTCGAGGAAGCTCGGCACCATCGTGCGCATGCTGTCGCCGTAGAAACGGATCAGCTGGCGCAGGAACGCCACCGGCAGGAGGTTGTCGGCGCCGGCCTTGTTCTCCTGCTCGAAGATGATCTGCGTCAGCACCGAGCGGGTGATGTCGTCGCTGGTGCGCGCGTCGTAGACGACGAAGTCCTCGCCGTTCTGCACCATCGTCGAGAGGTCCTCGAGGGTGACGTAGGTCGAGGTTCCGGTGTGGTACAGGCGCCGGTTGGCGTACTTCTTGATGACGGTCTGTTGTGCCTTGACGCTGTCCGCCATCTCTGCGGCCTCTCCCCGATCGCGCGACGACCACGGCCGGGCCCCCGCCGCCGGGAGCCGCCCACGCGCCGATCTCGACCTTAAGGCTTTCAGCCGGCGACGAAAATAGCAATCTGGCGCCTTTTCCCGCGGAATAATGCTAATTCCCGGCGCGTCCCGGGTCGCCCGAGCGAGCAGCCGCCGCCCGCCGAGCGTCACGCCCGGCGGTTCAGCCTTCTTGACTTCGATCGAGCGAGGCCCTTCATCCGGGGGAACGGCATTTTCGAGCGCGCGATCTCCAAGACGCGCCGGCCGACCACGAGGAGAACGTTTCAGATGGCAAGCGAAGACATCGTCATCGTCGGCGCAGCGCGCACGGCGGTTGGTTCGTTCGGCGGCGCCTTCAACACGGTGCCCGCGCACGAGCTCGGCAAGGTGGCGATCAAGGCCGCCCTCGAGCGCGCCGGCGTCTCCCCCGACGACGTGGACGAGGTGATCTTCGGCCAGGTGCTCACCGCCGGCGCCGGCCAGAACCCCGCCCGCCAGGCCGCCATCGCCGCCGGCATCCCCGAGAAGGCCACCGCCTGGGGCGTCAACCAGGTCTGCGGCTCGGGCCTGCGCACCGTCGCCATCGGCATGCAGCAGATCGCCAACGGCGACGCCACCGTCATCGTCGCCGGTGGCCAGGAGTCGATGTCGCTCGCCCCCCACGCGCAGTACCTGCGCGGCGGCCAGAAGATGGGCGACGTCAAGCTCGTCGACACCATGATCAAGGACGGGCTCTGGGACGCCTTCAACGGCTACCACATGGGCACCACCGCCGAGAACGTGGCGCAGGCCTTCCAGCTCACCCGCGAGCAGCAGGACCAGTTCGCCACCCGCTCGCAGAACAAGGCCGAGGCCGCCCGCAAGGAGGGCCGCTTCAAGGAGGAGATCGCCCCGGTCACCGTCCAGGGCCGCAAGGGCGACGTGGTCGTCGACACCGACGAGTACATCCGCGACGGCGCGACGGTGGAGGCCATGGCCAAGCTGAAGCCGGCCTTCTCCAAGGACGGCACGGTGACGGCCGCCAACGCGTCCGGCCTCAACGACGGCGCCGCCGCGATCGTGCTGATGTCGGCCTCGGAAGCCGAGCGCCGCGGCATCACCCCGCTCGCCACGATCAAGTCCTGGGCCACCGCCGGCGTCGACCCCAAGGTCATGGGCACGGGCCCGATCCCGGCCTCGCGAAAGGCGCTCGACAAGGCCGGCTGGAAGCCCGCCGACCTCGACCTGATCGAGGCGAACGAGGCCTTCGCCGCCCAGGCGCTCGCGGTGAACAAGGACATGGGCTGGGACGACGCCAAGGTGAACGTCAACGGCGGCGCCATCGCCATCGGCCACCCGATCGGCGCGTCCGGCGCCCGCGTCCTCGTCACCCTGCTGCACGAGATGAAGCGCCGCGATGCCAAGAAGGGCCTCGCCACCCTGTGCATCGGCGGTGGCATGGGCGTCGCCATGTGCATCGAGCGCGCGTGAGCCACAGCTCTCCGGAGCCGAAAATCCGGCTTTAGGCCGGACGCAAAACATTTCGCGTGCGGACGCCATCCGCACGCGGCATGACGGCACCATCCGCGGGCCGGAGGCGACGCCCGTCGCACCCGGCCCGATCGCGACCGAGAACACGTTCAAGAAACTGGAACACGTTCAAGAAACTGGAGGAAACCATGGCTCAGCAACGCGTCGCCCTCGTCACCGGCGGCACCCGCGGCATCGGCGCGGCGATCTCGAAGGGCCTGGCGGCCAAGGGCTACAAAGTCGCCGCCAACTACGGCGGCAACGACGAGGCGGCTCAAAGCTTCAAGGCCGAGACCGGCATCCCGGTGTTCAAGTTCGACGTCGGCGACTTCGCCGCCTGCGAGGCCGGCATCAAGGCGGTCGAGGCCGAGGTCGGCCCCGTCGACGTGCTGGTGAACAACGCCGGCATCACCCGCGACGGCCTGTTCCACAAGATGACCTTCGAGAAGTGGCAGGCGGTCATCAAGACCAACCTCGACTCGGCCTTCACCGTGACCCGCCCGGTGATCGAGGGCATGCGCAACCGCGGCTTCGGGCGCATCATCCTGATCTCGTCGATCAACGGCCAGAAGGGCCAGATCGGCCAGGCCAACTACTCGGCCGCCAAGGCCGGCGTGATCGGCTTCGCCAAGGCGCTGGCCCAGGAGAGCGCCGCGAAGGGCATCACCGTCAACGTGATCGCGCCGGGCTACATCGCCACCGACATGGTGATGGCGGTGCCCGAGGACGTGCGCAACAAGATCATCTCGACGATCCCCGTCGGGCGGCTGGGCGAGGCCGAGGAGATCGCCCGCGCGGTCGAGTACCTCGCCGCCGAGGATTCGGGCTTCATCACCGGCTCGACCCTGACGATCAACGGCGCCCAGTACATCGCCTGAAACGACGACGGGGGGCCGCCCGGGTCCCCCGCCCGGACCGGGTCCGCGGCCGCCCGACGCTTCCCGCCCCTGCATCGCCGGCGCGATCGGGCACCGCCGCCGGCTGCGGATGCGGCGGCGGGACGCAGGGGGGGTTCTAGCCGGATCTGCCCGTCGCGGTGCCTATAGGCCAATGCACGCCGGCCGCTTTTTGCGCGCTCAACCCGCGATTGCTTTAATTGCTGGTGAGGAATCAGGCCCATGATGCGCGAAAGGGCGGATCGCGGGCGGCGAAGCACATCCATGAAGACGATCCTGGTCCTCACCGATCAGCCCGAGCGCGGCCGGAGGCTCGCCGGGCAGCTCCGACCGCTCGGCGAGCCGCTGGTGATCGACCTGCTGGATCCCTACCAGTCCCGGAACGCGCCCGACCTGTCCCAGGTGGTCGCCGTGGTCGGCGACGCCTCGCTGGCCCATTCGCAGCAGGTCTCGGGCCTGCACCGGTACATGCACCGGCTCGGCCCGGGGCGCGTCCCCTTCCTCTGCGTCCTCCACGAGGACACGCCCCGGGCGCACCTGCAGGCGCAGGCCCTCGGCGCGACCCGCACGCTCCGCGCCGACGCGGTGCTGCGCGAGCTCGTGCCGGCCCTGCGCGCCGTCGTGCCGGCGCCCTCGGTCGACGCGCCGGCGCCATCGCCCGCACCGGACGCCGCGCTTCCCTCCGCGCCCCCTTCCGCGCCCGACGGCGGCCGGACCGCGGTGCGGGCCGCCATCGCCGAGGCCGACACCGCGCTGACGCGGATCTTCGACCTCGGCCGCGCCGGCCGCGCCCCGGCCCCGGCGATGGCGGCGGCGGGCGCGGACCTCGTGGTCGGCGCCCTCAACAAGGCCGACATCCGCGGCTGGCTCGACGTGGTCTGGCGCTTCGACGACGCGACGCACCAGCACTGCCTGCTGGTGGCCGGCCTCGCGGCGGGCTTCGCCCGGCAGCTCGGCCTGCGCACGCAGGATTGCCGCGACCTGACCCAGGCCGCGCTGCTGCACGACCTCGGCAAGGCCCGCATCCCGCTGGCGATCCTCAACAAGCCGGCCCGCCTCGACGAGGCCGAGATGGCGGTGATGCGGACCCATCCGGTGCTGGGCATCGAGATGCTGCAGGGCCAGGACTACCCGGCGGCGATGCTCGCGGTGGTGCGCTCCCACCACGAGGCGCTCGACGGCTCGGGCTATCCGGACGGGCTGGCCGCGCGGCAGATCCCCGACCTCGTGCGCCTGATCACGGTCTGCGACATCTACGGGGCGCTGATCGAGCGGCGGCCCTACAAGCGCCCGCTCTCGGGCGAGGCCGCCTACGACCTCCTCCGCGGCATGACCGGCAAGGTCGACCCGGATCTCGTCAACGCCTTCAAGCCGATCGCGGAAGCCGTCGGCAGCACCATCGCCAGCGCGAGCGCCGCCTGACGTCTCTGCCCCGGGCGAACCGATCGACGCGGATCGCGTCGGCTCGACCTGCACGATGCGTGAGTGCCTTGGGCCGGCGAGGGAAGGCCCCGCGCCGCGTCCGGTCGCGCGACAGGCGGCGTGAGCCCGCGCGATCGCCCGACGGACAACGTCAGGCATGACGCTTGGCCCCGGCCACGCACAGGACGACCACGGCGGTGGCGAGCAGCATGCTCGGCGCCACGGGCTCGTGCAGCAGGAGGCCGGCCAGCGCCAGGCCGAGGAACGGCTGCAGCAGCTGGAGCTGGCCGACGCCGGCGATGCCGCCGAGCGCCAGCCCGCGATACCAGAACACGAAGCCGACGAGCATGCTGAACACCGAGACGTAGGCGAGCGCCGCCCAGGCCGGCCAGCCGACGTCCCACGCCTCCGGCAGGGTCGCGAGCGCCAGCGCGAGGGTGACGGGCAGCGACAGCACCAGCGCCCAGGAAATGACCTGCCAGCCGCCGAGCCGGCGCGACAGCGCGGCCCCCTCGGCGTAGCCGAGGCCGCAGAGCAGGATCGCGGCCAGCATCGACAGGTCGCCGGCGAGCGACCCGGCCCCGCCCTGCGCCAGGGCGAAGCCCGCGACCGCGAGGCCGCCGAGGCCGGAGAACAGCCAGAAGGCGGGCCTGGGCCGCTCGCCGCCGCGCAGCACGCCGAACACGGCCGTCGCCAGCGGCAGCAGGCCGAGGAAGACGATGGAATGGGCCGCCGTGACGTGCCGGAGCGCCAGCGCGGTGAGCAGCGGGAACCCGATCACCACGCCGAGCCCGACGATCGCCAGCGGGCCGAGGTCGCGCCGCAGCGGCCGCGGCGCGCGCAACGCCAGCAGCAGCCCCACCCCGAGCAGCCCCGCGATCGCGGCGCGGGCCGCGGTGAGGAACAGCGGAGCGAAGCCGGCCACCGCCACCCGCGTCGCCGGCAGCGAGGCGCTGAAGATGAGGATGCCGAGGAGCCCGCTGCCCCAGCCCGCATGAGTCGCCCGGGCCGGGATCGTCGATGTCGAATTCGTCGGTTTGAGGATCGTCCGCATCGCGTTCGCCGTCCCGCCGGCCGCTCCGGCTGCGCCCGCGCCTTGACAACCACCCCCGGCCCATGCCGTAAAATGCCCGAAACCTCGCTTTTCATGCGGATCGGGCATGATGAACCCCGCCCATCTCGACCTGTTCCGCGCGGTGCTGCGCCATGGCGGCATGACGCGGGCGGCCGAGGCGCTCGGCATCGGCCAGCCGCACGTGAGCCGCGCGGTCGCGCAGCTCGAGCGCGACCTCGGCTTCCCGCTGTTCCTGCGCGGGCACGGCAGCGCGGTGCCGACCGCGGAGGGCGAGGCCTTCGCCCGCGAGGTGGAGCGCACCTATGCCGGGCTCGACCACCTGCGCGAGGCCGCCCGCCGCATCCGCGAGATGGGCACCGGGCCGCTGCGCATCGCCTGCCAGCCGTCGCTCGTCGCCCGCCTGCTGCCGCGGGCGATCGGCCGCCTCCGGGCGGCGCATCCCGAAGCCCGGGTGGCTGTGCACGTGCCGGCGCCGGACACGATCTGGTCCTGGGCCGCCTCCGGCCAGTGCGATCTCGGCCTGGTACGCCCGCGCTCCGGCCATGCGGGGGTGATCGCCGAGCCGTTCCTGACGGTCGACGCGGTCTGCGCCCTGCCCCGGCGCCATCCGCTGGCGGGCGGGCGCGCGATCACGGTCCAGGACCTCGCCGACGTGCCGCTGATCGCCGGCGCGCCCGGCGACTTCCAGCAGGCGGTGGAGGCGGCGTTCCGCGACGCCGGCCTGGCGCCGCGCTTCGGCCCGACGGCGCAGTACACCGCCGCCCGCTGCGGCCTCGTCGCCGAAGGTCTGGGGCTGGCCATCGTCGACCCGGTCGCCGCCCGCGACCTCGCCCTGCCGATCGTGCTGCGCCCCTTCCGCCCCCGCCTGCCGATCGCGACCCTGCTGATCCGCCCGGCGAAGCCGCCGGGCCTCCTGGCGGAACGCCTGATCGGCTTCCTGCACGCGGCGCGCGACGCGGACGGCTTCTCGGCGGGGTGAGGGAGATGCGTGGTTCCGGGATGCCGTCCGACCGGGCCTGCCCCGCGCCAAAACCCCGTTGCCCTCGCCCGCGGGTCCGTGGGAGAGCGGAATCCCTTCCGCGATCACGGGTCTCGCGCGATCTCCTCCTCCTCCGCCACCCTCCTCGGCTGCGGCGCGATCCTGCTGTGGTCGCTGCTGGCGCTGTTCACCGCGGCGTCGGGGGCGGTGCCGCCGTTCCAGCTCGCGGCGATGACGTTCGCGCTCGGCGGCCTCGTCGGCTGCGCGAGCTGGCTGTCGCGCCGGGGCGGGATCGCCGCCGGCCTCGCATCGCTGCGCCAGCCCTGGCCGGTCTGGGCGCTCGGGGTCGGCGGGCTGTTCGGCTACCACGCCCTGTACTTCGCCGCCCTGCGGCTGGCGCCGCCGGCCGAGGCCGGGCTGATCAACTATCTCTGGCCGCTGCTGATCGTGCTGTTCTCGGCGCGGCTCCCCGGCGCCGGCGGGCTGCGGCCCGGCCACCTCCTCGGCGCGGTGCTCGGGCTCGCCGGCGTGGTGGCGCTGTTCCTCGGCCGCGGCGACCTTCGCGGCGCCGCTGCGGGATTCCTCTCGGACGCGGCCTTGCCGGGCTACGCGGCCTCGCTCGCCGCGGCCTTCGTCTGGGCGGGCTACTCGGTGCTGTCGCGCCGGGTCGGCGCGGTGCCGACGGATGCGGTCGCCGGCTTCTGCCTCGCCACCGCCGCGCTCAGCCTCGCCTGCCACCGCGCCTGGGAGGTGACGGCGTGGCCGGCGGGCGCGCTGCAATGGGGCGCCGTCGCGGCCCTCGGCCTCGGCCCGGTCGGGGCGGCGTTCTACCTGTGGGACATTGGCTGCAAGCGCGGCGACATCCGCCTGCTCGGCGTCGCGGCCTACGCCGCGCCGGTGCTCTCGACGCTGATCCTCGTCGCCGCGGGCTACGCCGCCGCGACCCCGGTGCTCGGCCTCGCCTGCGCGCTCATCGTCGCCGGGGCGCTCGTCGCGCTGCGGGCCTCGCGCCGCGGGGCGCGAGCGGGAGCGGCGTCGCGTCCGCATCGACGATCCGCGGCGCCGCCTCCCCTCTCCCGGCCCGCGGGGCGATGGGCGAGGGGCGAGGGGCGAGGGGAATGCGCGGCCGTCGTCTCGGCGGCCCGGCCCGGACGCGCCCGCGTCACCGCGGCGTCGGGCGCCAGTCGGGCGGGGCCATCTCGAAGCCGGCGAAGTCGAAGGCGGGGGAGACCGTGCAGCCGACCAGCGTCCAGGCGCCGAGGCTGGTCGCCGTCTGCCAATGGCCCTCGGGGACCACCAGCTGCGGCCGCTGCCCGCGCGCCAGGTCGGGGCCGAGATGGTGGGCGGCGGCGTCGTGGCCGTTCGGGCTCACGGTCAGCACCAGCGGCGCGCCGGCGTGCCAGTGCCAGATCTCGGCGGCGTCGACGCGGTGCCAGGCCGAGACCTCGCCGACGTCGAGCAGGTAGTAGATCGCGCTGCCGACCGAGCGGCCCGCGACCAGGCGCGGATCGCGGAAGGTCTCGCGGTAATGCCCGCCCTCCGGGTGGGGCCGAAGCCCGAGCGCCGCGATCACCCCGGCCGCCGTCATCTCCGCCATGGTTCCTCGCATCCTTCGATCAGGCTCGGTCCGGGGACCGTGGTGGCACATTCAGCACGCGCTTGCCTCGGCCGAAAAGGCTGTCGCACCCGCGCCTCGTGCCGGCGAGGCGCGGATCCCCTCTCCCGTTCGGGAGAGGGACAGGGCGAGGGGACAGGTCTTTCCGGCGAGGTCGCACCCCTCACCCCAACCCTCTCCCGGACGGGAGAGGGGGCCGTCCTGCGCCGGGAACGAGCCATCCGGGGCCGTCCTGCGGAGATGCGCGCACGACAACCCGCGTCAGGCGCGGGAAGAACGCGGCGAGCCTCCGCCCGAACCCCGCGCCTACTCGGCGATGGCGCCCTGCGGGACGTGGAAGCCGGGCGGGACCTTCGGGGCCGCATCCTTGCGCGGCGCGGGTTTCGCCGGCCTCCGCGCGGCCGCTTTCGCCGGTTCCTGGCCGGCGCCGCTCGGGTCGGGCGCGCCGTCCGCCGGCCCGGCCTCGAGAGCGTTGCCCTGCGCGTTCCCCTTGGCGTTGCCCTTGGCGTTCCCCCTGCCCGCCCCCTTGCTCGCCCCTTGGCCGTTCCCCTTGGTCCCGCGTGCGACCACCGGCGGCGCGGCGACGGCGGGCGGGTCGATGCAGGCGCGGAAGGCGAGCGCGGCCAGCGGGGTGCCGTCCTCCGCCACGATCGGCAGCGGGTCGGGCAGGTCCGGCAGGCCGTTCTCCCAGCGGATCGGGGCGCCGAGCTGGGTTTCGAGGGCGGCGGGGGCGGGCCCGCGGCGCAGCGCCGTCAGGTCCGGCCCGTAGGCGGTGGCGGGCTTGGCCGCGATCACCACCTGCAGCACCTGGCTGGTTTCCGGCGTCAGCGGCCGCAGCGGGTTCGCGATGCTGGCGCGGCCGATCCGCGTCACCACCACGTCGAAGCCCTTGGCGCCCTCGAAGCGCGCCGCCCGCGCGCCGCAGGGTTGCAGCACCGCGAGGTCGGCGGCCGGGGTCGGCGGGGCCGGCTCGGGAGCGGGGGCAGGGACGGGCGCAGGGGCGGCCGGCGCGGGCGGCGCGACTTGCGCCTGGGCCGGCGCCGCGGCGAGCCCGGCGGCCAGCAGCGCGAGCAGAAAGGTCCTCATCGCGGGTCGCCCTCCGTGCGATCGGGCCGGGCCAGGCGCGGCGCCTCCCGGCTCTCCGCCCGGATCGGCTCGAGGTCGAGCACCGCGCCGGAGCGGTCGATCGGGCTCGCGGTCGGGCCGATCTCGGCCAGCAGCAGCGCCTCGTCGGCGGCGTCGTGCTCGCTGTCGAGGCGTAGCGGTTCGCGCCGGCCGCGCGCGAGCAGCCGGAGCACCACCGTGCCGGCCACCGCGCAGGCCGCGACGGCCGCCAGGATCAGGAGCGTTTCCATTGCCCCGCAGCGTTAGCGCAAGCGGAGGCCGCATGCACCCCGGGGCACGCCTGCGACCGCACGCGCCCGGGATCCGCGGCGAGACCTTGGCCGGAGCGGAACGGTCCTTGCCTCTCCGGCCCCGGGCCGCCGGCGCCTTGCACGCGCCGGGCGTCCCCGCCAAAAGCCGCCTGCCCCCGTCCTGCCGGAGCCTGACCGATGCGAACGCACGCCCATCGCGACCCGGAGGAGCTCGAAGGCCATCTCGTCGGGCTGATCGAGGCCTCGCGCGAGCAGGCGAGCGAGGATCCGTTCCGCAACCCCGTGCTGGCGGTGACGCTGGCGATCACCCGCCGGTTCGACCGGGACGAGATCGGCGAGGCCGACCTCGACGCGCTGTTCGTGCGCCTGCGGGCGCAGGCGCTGGCCGACCGCGCGGCGCGGCTGCGCGCCTACGTCGGCATCGAGGACCATCCCGATGCCGACGCGGCGATGCCGGCGCGCCTCGTGGCGGCGGTGCCCGACCGGCCCGGCGCCTTCAAGAGCTTCCGCGACCGGATCGCGCGCACCGCCTTCGCCGTGGTGTTCACCGCGCACCCGACCTTCGGCATGCCGAAGGCGGTGGCGGCCCTGCTCGCCGAGGCCGCGAGCCTCGACGACCCGGATGCGCGCGCGCCCCTGATCGAGAAGGCCGCCCGGCTCTCGACCCGGCCGGACGCGCCGATCACCCTCGACGGCGAGTTCGAGCAGGCCTGCGTGGCCGCCAACCACGGCCGCGAGGCGGTGGACGCGTTCAACGGCGCGCTGCTCGACGCCGCGCAGAGGCGCTGGCCCGACCGCTGGACCGAGCTGGTGCCGAAGCCCTTCGCCATCGCCAGCTGGGTCGGCTGCGACACCGACGGGCGCACCGACATCGGCTGGTGGGACACCCTGCGCTACCGCCTCGAATCCAAGCGCATGCAGCTCGACCGGGTGATGCGCCACCTCCCCGCCATCCCCGCCGCGAACGTGGTGCGGACGCTCGCCGAGCAGGCGCTGGCCGCCGTCAACCGCCAGCTCGCGGTGGCGCCGCGGCTCGGCGACAAGCCCTCGCTCGAGGCGGTGCACCGCTTCGCGCTGGCGCTGATCATCGAGCGCGAGCGGGCGCAGACCGATTCCGGCGCGCTGCTGGCCGGGCTCGCCGGCGCCGTCACCGCGGCCGAGACGGACGCCGACCGGCGCAGGATCGCGGTCCTGCGCTCGGGCATCGCCACGCACGGGCTCTCGAACGCGCTGCCGCATTTCCGGCTCAACGCCAGCCAGATCCACAACGCGGTCCGCCGGGTCATCGACCTCGAAGGCGAGCCGGCCGACGCCGCCCAGCGCCGCTCGCACCTCTCGGCGATCCACACGCTGCTCAACGACGTGCAACCGGTGGCGGTGGATTTCGGTGCGCTCGCCGCCGAGCGCGCCTCCGCCGCCCGGCTGATGATGACGATCGCGCAGATCCTCAAGCACGTCGACGGCACGCACCCGGTGCGCTTCCTCATCGCCGAGACCGAGACCGGCTACACGCTGCTGGCCGCGCTCTGGCTCGCGCGCCATTACGGCATCGCCGACAAGCTCGAGATCACGCCGCTGTTCGAGACGGCGAGCGCCCTGGAGCAGGGCATCCGGGTGCTCGACGATGCGCTGCGCAACCCGCACTGGCGGCGCTACCTCAAGCGCATCGGCCGCCTCACCGTGCAGTTCGGCTATTCCGATTCCGGGCGCTACGTCGGCCAGCTCGCCGCCACCTTCTGGATCGAGCGGCTGCGCCTGCGCATCACCGAGATGCTGGTCTCGAACGGGCTCGCCGACGTCGAGCTGGCGATCTTCGACACCCACGGCGAATCGATCGGCCGCGGCGCCCACCCGACCTCCCTGCGCGACCGCCTCGCCTACCTCGCCCCCGAGGATGCGCGCGCGCGCAACCAGAAGGCCGGGATCAAGGTCCGCCTCGAATCGAGCTTCCAGGGCACCGACGGCTACCTGCTGTTCGGCTCGCAGGCGATCGCCGAGGCCTCGATCGCGCGGGTGGCCGAGCACGTCTACGCCCTCGACGTGGCCGAGGACGACGCCTTCCCCGACTACGCCCTCTCCGACGCGGCCGAGGGCGCGGACGCCGCCGACGATCCGGTCTACGCCGAGACCGACTTCGCCCTCGAGTTCTTCACCGTCGTGCGCCAGGACATGGAGGCGCTGGTCGACGATCCCGGCTACGCCGCCCTGCTCGGCACCTTCGGCCCGGGGCTGATCGACCGCACCGGCTCGCGCCCGGTGGCGCGGCAGTCGGATTCGGGCGGGCCGGCGCTGATCACCCATCCGCGCCAGATGCGGGCGATCCCCAACAACGCGATCCTGCAGCAGCTCGGCTACCTCGCCAACTCCCTGCACGGGCTCGGCCGCGCGGCGGGGCGCGCGCCCGACCTGTTCCGCGACATGCGCCGCGACTCGGTGCGGTTCTCCCGCGCCTTCCGCCTGGTCCAGCACGCGGCCTCGGTCGGCGACCTCGACGTGCTGCGCGCCTACATCGACACGCTGGACCCCGCGGTGTGGCTCGAGCGCGCCCGCCGCACCCAGAAGGACGGCCGGCGCGAGGAGCTGATCGTCATCGCCGGCGTCCTCGACCGCCTCGACCTCGCGCCGAACCTGCGCCGCCTGTTCGGGCGGCTGACCACCGACGCGCTGAGCCTGCAGGCCGCCGCCCCCGACCTGCGGAAGATGTCGGTGCGCCTCACCCTGCTCCACGCGATCCGCCTCGCGCTGATCCACCGGATCTGGTTCACCGCCGTCCACATCCCCGGCTTCCGGCCCCAGGCCGGCGTCAGCCGCGAGCAGTTGCTGGAGCGCTTCCTGCGCCTCGACATCGACGGCTGCCTGAAGCTCCTCGACGAGATCTTCCCCGTCACCCCCGACCCGACGCTCGGCCTCAACTTCGGCGAGCCGGCCGGCCCGCGCGACGTCGGCACCTACGAGGCCGAGCATTCCGGCCTGTTCCAGCCGATCGCCAAGATGTTCACCCAGGTGCGCGAGATCTCGGGGATGATCCAGCACGAGGTCGGCGCGTTCGGGTGAGGGGGCGCCACCCCCGTCATTCCGGGGCGCCGCAGGCGAGCCCGGAATCCAGAGCCGCCGAGGGTGCGGACTGAAGATCGACCTGCGGCACTGGATCCCGGGCTCCGCTGCGCGGCCCCGGGATGACGGGGCGGAGCGGCGAACGATGCGGCCAGCCCGAGCCGCAGCCGCCTCACGCTCCCGTCACCACCAGCACCGTCCCGTCGATGCCCGTCACCCGCACCCGCGCGCCGGCGGGGAGGTCCGGGCCGGTGACGCGCCAGAGGGTGTCGTCGAAGCGGATGCGGCCGGCGCCGTCCTGGATCGGCTCGGCGAGCAGGCCTTCGCGACCGACGAGGCCGCGGTCGGCGCGGTTGAGGGTCGGGACGTGGTCGCGGCCGAGGCGGCGGGCGATGAGCACCGCGGCGACGGCGAGTCCGGAAAACAGCAGCAGCTGCGCCTGCCACGGCAGGGGCACGAGCGCCGCGACGAGGCCGGTGGCGAGCCCCGCGAGCCCGAGCCAGATCAGGAAGATGCCGGGCGCCGCCAGCTCGAGCCCGGCCAGCGCCAGGCCGGCGAGGATCCAGGCCCAGGCCGCGCCCAGGGTCGCGGGGATGTCGGCGAGGCTCATGTCGGCAACACTCATGCGCGCGGCGTGCCCGCGTTCGGCGGGGTGCCGGAGCGTCCGCGCGGCGGGCTCGCGCCCTCCCCGAACACCGACTTTGTGATCTCGGCGATGCCGCCCAGCGTCCCGGCGAGCGCCGCCGCCTCAATCGGCACCACGACGACGCGCTGGTTCGGGGCGGTGGCGATGGCGCGCACCGCCTCGACGTACTTCTCGGCCACCAGGAAGTTCGCCGCGGCGATGTCGCCCGCGGCGATCGCGGCGCTGATCATGCCGGTGGCCTTCGCCTCGGCCTCGGCCGAGCGCTCGCGGGCCTCGGCGTCGCGGAAGGCGGCCTCCTTGCGGCCTTCCGCCTCCAGGATCGCCGACTGCTTGCGCCCCTCGGCACGCAGGATGTCGGCCTGGCGGTGGCCTTCCGCCTCCAGCACCGAGGCGCGCTTCTCGCGCTCGGCCTTCATCTGCCGGGCCATGGCGCCGGCCAAATCCGCCGGCGGCACGATGTCCTTGATCTCGATGCGGGTCATCTTCACCCCCCAGGGCGAGGCGGCGGCGTCCATCACCCTGAGCAGCCGCTCGTTGATCTCGTCCCGGTGCGAGAGCAGCTGGTCGAGGTCCATCGAGCCGACCACGGTGCGGATGTTGGTCATCGTCAGGGTGCGCGTCGCAACGTCGAGATTGGAGATCTCGTAGGAGGCGCGGGCGGCGTCGAGCACCTGGTAGAACACCACCGCGTCGATGGTGACGCCGGCATTGTCGCGGGTGAAGGCCTCCTGGCTCGGCACCTCGATCACCTGCTCCATCACGTTGACGCGGCGCCCGATGCGCTCGACGAACGGGGTGATCAGCCCGAGCCCGGATTCGAGGGTGCGGGCGTAGCGGCCGAAGCGCTCGACGGTGAAGACGTAGCCCTGCGGCACGATGTTGATGCCGGCCGCCAGCGTCACGACCACGAGGATCGCCGCCACGACCGCGAAGGTGCTCAGGCCGATCGAGAGACTCATCGCCATCCCCGCAAGGCGCCGACGCGGCGCGCCGGCATCCTAGCGCAGCCGGGGGCGACGGCGCGAACGGGCGCCGCTCGTCCTCGCAGGGGCGGCGCCTCCCCACATCGCCCGGCTGGCGCGGGTCCGGGCGACGCGTCCGTCCCGTGCGGCTTGGAGCGTATTTTGCGCGATCACCGGATCGCGGAAAAACGCTCTCGCGTCTCGCGGGATGGCGTTGCCTTCACGCGAGCCGGCGTCCACCTCGCGCGACGCTGCTCTAGCGCTTCCACACCCCGATGCGCTCGGTGCGGGCGTGGTCCTCGGCGGCGACGAGCTCGGGGGAGGCCTCGGGCGAGGCGCGGCCGCCTCCGTTGAACAGGACCACCTCGGAGAGGTCGCGGCCCTCGACGGTGCAGGAGACGTTCTCGCTGCCCGGCACCGGCGTGCAGGTGATCGGCCGGCCGGCGAGGTACTTGGTGAGCTCGTCCGCCTGCCCGCCGCGCACCCACTCGACGCCGAACAGGTGCATCAGCTTGCCGGCGACGCGCACGGTCGCGGTGTCGATGACCTCGGCCTTGCCGCTGATCGCGTTGGCGGCGGGCGGAGCCGGCGGCTCGGGCAGGCCGACCGTGTCGGCGGTCTCGGGCGGCGGCGTCACCGGATCGGGCGCGGGCGCGGCCGGCGCGGGTTTCTCGGCGCCGGCCCGCGTCGCACGCTGGGCCGGGCTCTCGTTCTCGGGCGCACGGTTGCCGACGACGAGGCCGGCCGCCAGCACCGCGAGCAGGGCCGCCGCGGTGCCGCCGGCCAGCCAGCGCCGGTGCTGGCGCACGGATTCGCTCTCGCCCTGCCAGTCGCGCAGGCGCGCGGCGACGCGGCCGACCCCGTCCCGGGCCGAAGCCCCGACCCGCGACGCCTGCTCGCGCCAAGCGGGATCGCGGGACGCCTGATCGGGGGATGCCGGATCGCGCGAGGCCGGCTGGGGGGCCGCGCCGGCCGTCGTCTCGGCGGCTCTGTTCGCCGCCGCCGCGTGCCGCGCGGCGAGCCAGGCGGCCATCCCCGCCCGGACGCCGGAGACGCGGTCGGCGGCGGATTCGGCGAGCGCCCGGCCCTGCTCGGTCGAGCGCTCGGCCAGCGCCCGGGCGCGCTCGGAGCCAGTCTCGACGAGGCGGGCGGTGGCGGCGCGCATCTCGGCGGCGCCGGCCAGCAACGAGGCGTCCTTGGCGTCCTTGGCCGCCTCGGGCTCGGGCTCGGCCGGCACGGTCGCCGGCGGCCGGAACAGCGCCGGGTGCCGGGCCTGGATCTCGTCGACGAGCTCGGCGAGCGTCAGCGGCGCGTCCGACCCGGCATGACGGCGCGGGCGGCCGTGGCGGTCGACGACGCGATGGCCCGGCGGCGCTTCGGACGGCTCGACCGCCGCCTCGGCGAGGAGCTGCAGCGTGCGCAGGGCCACCGGCTTCGGGTTGCGGCGCGCGATCTCGGCCTCGACCGCGCCGCGCAGGGCCGCGCGCTCAGGGCCGGCGAGCGCCGGGCGCGCCGTCGCGGCCTCGGCTTCCGCATCCGGGGGCGTCGTGGCCGATGTTCCGGTGGCCGGTGGTTTCGTGGCCGAGGCTGTCATGGCGTGTCGTCTAGCCGTTGGCGCCGGCTCCGGGAAGCGCGCCGACCGTGGCGCCGCGGCGCAGCACCCGGCTCGATTCGGAGACGATCACCGGCCGGCCGCCGGCGAAGCTCACCTCGAGCACCAGCTCGGCGACCCCTTGCGAGCGCGCGCCGCGGGCCGGGTTGCCGGCCCGGAAGTCGACGAGGGTGCGCACGACGCAGCTCTGAAGCGCCGCATTGCAGGCGGTGCGGGTGTCGTGCGGCTCGTAGCGCCGCTCGGGCCAGCGCTGCGCGAAGCGGCGCTTCTCGGCGAGCAGGGCCGCGAACGTCGTCATCCGCCCGTGGAAGCGCAGGCGCTCGCCGTAGAAGCGCGACGCGCCCGAGACCATGGCGCCGTTCGATCCGGAGAAGGAGGCGAGGTAATCCTCGGCCAGGCCCTGGGCCTGCCCGGCCCAGTCGGCGAAGCGCGGGTCGGCCGCCGCCTCGCGCGCGCCGGAGGGAATCCGCGGCGCGACGGTCAGCGCGTCGGCGGCCGGCGTGTCGGAGAGCCGCCGCGCCGAGCGACGGCGCAGGCGCGGCCGCTCGGCCCGCCGGCTCGGCCCCCCCATGGCGGCCCCGTCGCGCTCGGTCTCCGCGAAGGCGGGCGCCGGGCTCGCCGCGTTCCCGGCGGGCTGCGCCGTCTCGCGATCCGGCTTCGCATTCCGACCGGTGCCGGCCGCGGTCTCGAAGGCCGGCCGCGTCGACTCCCGTGCTGGGGGCTGTTGCGCTTGCGGCTGCGATTGCGGCTGCGGCTCGGCCTTAGGCGCCGGCGTGCCGGGCGCGACCTTCGCCGGCGGATCGACCCAGGCCGGAGGCGTCTGCGCCTGCACTGCGCCGGCGGCGAGGATCAGGCCGAGCGCGAGCGTGGAACGCCGGGCGCCGAAGCGCGGGAGATCAGAGCACATGGGATCACCGGATGGTGGCCGAACGTCGAACGGGGCGTTTTAGAACGGCCGAGGTTAACGCAAGCGGGTGGGCGGCTGGTTCCGTCGGACCGGCACGCCGTCGCGGATCGACCGCCTTCGGCATCGACGGGTCGCGCGAATCGCGTCCGGTGCCGGCGGACGCCCGCGATTGCGCCGGCCGATCGGGAGCGCAAGACCGCGCCAAGACCACGCCAAGCACGCGCGCGTCCCCTCCCCGACAGGCGCGCAGTCCGCCCGGTGGACCCGGTCGCTCGAGGCACCCGGCCGGGCCGGGCCGAAGGCTTCGGTCCTGATCGATGCGAGCGGAAGACCGTCCAAGCCGCGGAAACCGCCGCCCCGGCCCATGGGAAGCGCGCGATTGCGCGGGCGCCGGGGTTGAGATCGATCGGCGGGTACGCCACCTAGGCCGTATTCCGGGTCCGGGCCCCTCTGGCGGTCGAGGCGTCGACCGCGATGTCGGATCTCTGCCACGCCGTCGCCCCCGCGCCCCCGCGGGGGGGCGAACGCGCCGAAGGGCTGCCGCTTGTCCGATTCGCAAACTCGATCCGGGATGCCGGAGGTTTTCCGATGAGCGCGGGCGTTCCTCCCCATGACGATGCAGCGGGCCGCCGCAGGGCGCTGCTGCTGTGCAACCCGAAGGCCCGCAACGGCGGCGGCGCGATCGACGCCGTGCGCGACGCGCTGCGCGCGGGCGGGCTCGACCTGGTCGAGCCGGAGCCCGAGCGCGATGGTTGCGCGGTGATCCGGCGGCACGCGCACGACGTCGACCTCGTGATCCTCGGCGGCGGCGACGGCACCATGAACGCGGCGGCACCCGCCCTGGTCGAGACCGGGCTGCCGTTGGGCATCCTGCCGCTCGGCACCGCCAACGACCTCGCCCGCTCCCTCGGCCTGCCGCTCGACCCGGTGGCGGCCGCGGAGCTGATCACCACGGCGGCGGCGCAGCCGGTCGATCTCGGCTGGGTCAACGGGCACTACTTCTTCAACGTGGCGAGCATCGGCTTCTCGGCGGATCTGGCCGGCGGGCTCACCGCCGAATCGAAGAAGAAATGGGGCACGGTCGGCTACGCCATCGCCGCCTTCCGGGTGCTGCGCCGGGTGCGGCCCTTCACGGTGACGATCGAGCACGACGGAAAGCGCGAGCGCGTCACCACGATCCAGGCCTCGGTCGGCAACGGGCGCCACTACGGCGGCGGCATGACGGTGGAGGAGACCGCCACCGTCGACGATGGCAAGCTCGACTTCTACTCGCTCGAGGTGAAGCACTGGTGGCGGCTGCTCGCGCTGCTGCCGGCGCTCCGCCGCGGCACCCATGGCAGGGCCGAGGACGTGCGCGCCTTCCAGACCACCGAGGTGGTGCTGAGCACGCGCAAGCCGCGGGCCGTCAACACCGACGGCGAGCTCACCACCCACACCCCGGCGCATTTCAAGGTCTTCCCGAAGATCCTGAGGATCTACGCGCCGGACGCCGCCCGCCGGCCGGGCACCGCGAACCGGCTCTCGCCGCGCTGAGGCGCGCGCGCTTCGAGGGAGGGGCCCGATGGACCATCTCGTTCAGCTCGCCGCCGACCCGACGGTGTGGGCCGCGCTCGCGACCCTCGTGGTGATGGAGGTGGTGCTCGGGATCGACAACCTGATCTTCATCTCGATCCTGACGAACAAGCTGCCGCCCGAGCACCAGGCGCAGGCGCGCCGCATCGGCATCGGGCTCGCCCTGGTGCTGCGGCTCGGGATGCTCGGCACGGTCGCCTTCATCGTGCAGCTGACGAGCCCGGTCTTCCAGGTCGCCGGCCACGCCTTCTCCTGGCGCGACCTGATCCTTCTCGCCGGCGGCCTGTTCCTGCTGTGGAAGGCCACCAGCGAGATCCATCACAGCGTCGACCCCCCGCCGGAGAAGGCGACGGGCGCCGCGGCGATCGGCTTCGCCGCGGCGATCGGCCAGATCCTGCTGCTCGACCTCGTCTTCTCGATCGACTCGATCATCACCGCAGTGGGCATGACCGAGCACGTGCCGGTGATGATGATCGCCGTGATCGCGGCGGTGATCGTGATGCTGGTGGCCGCCGAGCCGCTCTCGGCCTTCATCGCCCGGAACCCGACCGTGGTGATGCTGGCGCTTGGCTTCCTGATCATGATCGGCATGACGCTGATCGCCGAAGGCTTCGGGGCGCACGTGCCGAAGGGCTACATCTACACCGCGATGGCGTTCTCGGCCGGCGTCGAGGGGCTGAACATGCTGGTGCGGCGGCGGCGACGAACCTGAGCGGCGGAGCGGTTTCTCCCTCCCCCCTCTGCGGGGGAGGGTGGCCCGCGAAGCGGGTCGGGAGAGGGGAGCGCGCTATCCGGAGAGGTCGCTCCCCTCTCCCGACCCTCGCTCACGCGAGGCCCACCCTCCCCCGCTTAAGGGGGGAGGGAAGAGGTACGGCGCATATGAAAAAGGCCCCGATCCAAGGATCGGGGCCTTCTTTTTCGTCCGAAGGCCCGAAACCCCTCAGGTGTTCATCGAGTCGAAGAAGTCGCCGTTGCTCTTGGTCTGGCGCAGCTTGTCCATCAGGAACTCGATCGCGTCGGTGACGCCCATCGGGTTGAGGATGCGGCGCAGCACGTAGGTCTTCTTGAGCGCGTCCGGGGGAACCAGCAGCTCCTCCTTGCGGGTGCCCGAGCGGGTGATGTCGATCGCCGGGAAGATGCGCTTGTCCGAGACCTTGCGGTCCAGGATGATCTCGGAGTTGCCGGTGCCCTTGAACTCCTCGAAGATCACCTCGTCCATGCGCGAGCCGGTGTCGATCAGCGCGGTGGCGATGATCGAGAGCGAGCCGCCCTCCTCGATGTTGCGGGCCGCGCCGAAGAAGCGCTTCGGGCGCTGCAGCGCGTTGGCGTCGACGCCGCCGGTGAGCACCTTGCCCGACGACGGCACCACGGTGTTGTAGGCGCGCCCGAGGCGGGTGATCGAATCCAGCAGGATGACCACGTCGCGGCCGTGCTCGACCAGGCGCTTGGCCTTCTCGATCACCATCTCGGCGACCTGCACGTGGCGGGTGGCCGGCTCGTCGAAGGTCGAGGCGATGACCTCGCCCTTCACCGAGCGGATCATGTCGGTGACCTCCTCCGGCCGCTCGTCGATGAGCAGCACGATGAGGTAGCATTCCGGGTGGTTGATGGTGATCGACTGCGCGATGTTCTGCATCAGCACGGTCTTGCCGGTGCGCGGCGGCGCGACGATCAGCGCGCGCTGGCCCTTGCCGATGGGGGCGACGATGTCGATGATGCGGGGCGAGAAGTCCTTCTTCGGCGGCGCGTCGAGCTCCAGCTTGAAGCGCTGGGTCGGGAACAGCGGCGTCAGGTTGTCGAAGTGGACCTTGTGCTTGATCTTCTCCGGGTTCTCGAAGTTGATCGTGTTGACCTTGAGCAGCGCGAAGTAGCGCTCGCCGTCCTTGGGGCCGCGGATCGGGCCTTCCACCGTGTCGCCGGTGCGCAGGCCGAAGCGGCGGATCTGGGTCGGCGAGATGTAGATGTCGTCCGGGCCCGGCAGGTAGTTCGATTCCGACGAGCGCAGGAAGCCGAACCCGTCCTGCAGCACCTCGCAGGTGCCGGCGCCGATGATCTCGACCTCCTTGGCCGCGAGCTGCTTGAGGATCGCGAACATCAGCTCGGCCTTGCGCATGGTCGAGGCGTTCTCGACCTCGACCTCCTCGGCGAAGGCGATCAGGTCGGTCGGCGTCTTGGACTTAAGGTCCTGGAGCTTGACCTCGCGCATGGCGTCGAGGTCGGAGGCCGCGAGCGCGCCCTCGGTCGACGGGGTCGGGTCGGGCAAGTTCGAGTCGGGCAAGTTCGAGCCTGGGATGTCCGCGAGGGCGGAGACGTCGGACTGTTCGTTCATGGGATGTCTTGAACCGACGAAAGCGAAGGTTGAGGCAGGGAGCCTGGCAATCGGGAGAGGGCGCCGGATGTCTGGCCGCAAACGGTTGCGGCGGACCCGTGCATCGTCTGGGCGGAGCCCCGGGGGCTCACGGATGCGGCGGCGGCGCTTTTTTTAGGAGGGCAGACCACGCATATCGCGTTTTCGATGCCGGCTCAAGGGGGTGGGTTTCCGAGGCCTCGCTCCGACCGGGGGCTCGCGCGGAGTGGGCGGATCGGAGCGATGGGCGTCGCGGTCGCGGCACCCGCCGTCGTCATCCCGGGGCGCCGCGGACCTGCCCGGCATCCAGAACCGCAGGTCGCGCTGAAGATGGCGCCGTCGGCGGCTCCGGATCCCGGGCTCTGCTGCGCAGCCCCGGGATGGCAGGGTCGGTCTCGAACCGAGAGGTGAGAAAGCCGTCTCGAAGCGGATGGCCGGATCGGCCAATCCCCGCAGGACCGGATCGCTCGACGCACGACGCGCCCCCTCCCCCGTGCGGGAGAGGGGGCGCGTCGTGCGCTGCGATGCGGGGACGGGGTCGTTCGGTGCGCGCCTACGTCGCCTTGCGGCCGCCCTTCTTGCCGGCGGGCTCCTCGGTCGGCTCGGTGCCGTCGAGGTTGAGCTTCTCGGCGATCTCCGAGAGCAGCGCGTCGGTCTTCTTCTCCTCCTGCAGGGTCTCGTCGAGGAGCTTGGCCGCGTCGGCGTAGCCGAGCTGGGCGGCCCAGGTCTTCAGGGTGCCGTAGCGGGCGATCTCGTAGTGCTCGACCGCCTGGGCGCAGGCCGCCAGCACCGCGTCGGCGGCGGGGCTGTCGCCGAAATCCTCCAGATCCTCCTCCATCTCGGAGGTGATGCCCTGCATCGCCTCGCAGGTCTTGGCGCGGGCCGGCTTGCCGATGATCTCGAACACCTGGCCGAGCCGCTCGACCTGGTTGGCGCTCTCCTCGGCATGGGTCTCGAAGGCCTGGCGGAGCTCGGCATGCTCGGCGGCCTTGGCCGACTTCTTGAGCGCCTTCACCGACTGCTTCTCGGCGTAGTAGACGTCCTTCAACGTCTCGTAGAACGCATCGTGCAGCGTCTTCGGCTTGGTGGCCATGGCGGATGTCCTTCGGGTGCGTCGCGGGCGGCCCGCGACGGCAGGCGGCCCCTGGGCTGCCAACCCGCCGCCCCCGCATCGGCTCCCGACGAAATATCGCCCCCTGTGGAGGAACCGAACGCCGTCGGGCGGCGGCGGACGTCGGCCGAGGACGGCGCGTGCCGTTCAGCCGACAGCCCGCTGCAGCGCGTGCGAGGGAGGGGGCACGGCATGACCGAGCTCGCGAGCCATGGCGATCCACGCGTCGATCGCGTCGCGGACGTTCACGAGCGCTTCCTCGGGCGTCTCGCCGTCCGACATGCAGCCGGGGAGATCGGGCACGGTCGCAGCGAAGCCGCCGCCGTCGTCCTGGGTCAGTGGGGAGATCACCACGGGGTAGGTGAGTTCGCTCATGGCGCGGCTCCGACCTTGTCGATGAACCGAACAAGTTCGCGGATATACCACCCCTTGATCGGCCGAGCGGCGGGGATCGTCAACTTTTCGAATTGCGACCGGTGGCCGACCCGATAGTGCGAACCGCCGCCCCGTGGTGGATGGCAAGCTACGTCGAACTCGGCGCAGAGCGCAGCGATGTCCGACACGGTCCACCCAGCCGCGGGATTGGCCCGCATCGCTTCCAGGCGTTTCGACATGCAGCACCACCTCCTGATTCGAAGGCAATCATTAACGGTGATGCGTTAATTCTTATTGATCCGGCAGTTTATCGCGAATGGGTTAGGACCAGGTTAATCGCTGGAGCCACGTCAGCGATGTCCCGCCTGGTCGGATATCCGCGCGACGATCCGCGCCACCTCCGCCTCGGCGGCGGCGAAGCCGAGGCTCGTGTCGATCACGTAGTCGGCCCGCGCCCGCTTCTCGGCGTCCGGCATCTGCTTGGCGCGGATCGCCTCGAAGGCGGCCTCGGTCATGCCGGGGCGGGCGAGCACCCGGGCGCGCTGCACCGCGGGCGGCGCGGTGACCACGAGGACGGCGTCGCAGCGGGTCTCGCCGCCGGTCTCGTAGAGCAGGGGCACGTCGAGCAGCACCAGCGGCGCGGCCGCGTGGCGCTCGAGGAAGGCGTGGCCGGCGGCGCGGACCAGCGGATGGACCAGCCCTTCCAGCGTCGCGAGCCTGTCCGGCCGCCCGAGCACCGCGTCGCGCAGGCGGGTGCGGTCGACGCCGCCGTCGGGCGCGAGCGTGCCGGGGAAGGCGGCGCCGATCGCCTCGGCCGCCGCGCCGCCCGGCCCGTAGAGCGCATGCACCGCCGCGTCGGCGTCGTGCACCGGCACGAAGCGGGCGGCGAACATCGCCGCGGTGGCGGACTTTCCCATGCCGATCGAGCCGGTGAGCCCGAGCACGAACGGTTTTTTGCGCGCGGTGTCGCTCATCCAGGCCAATCTATCCCGGCAGGTCGGCCACGACGACGGCGCGCAGGGCCTCCGTCACCGCCGGGCGCACGCCGAACCAGGCTTCGAAGCCGGGCACGGCCTGGTGCAGCAGCATCCCGAGCCCGTCGACGGCGGCAAGGCCGCGGGCGCGGGCGGCGGCAAGCAGCGGCGTCTCCAGCGGCACGTAGACGATGTCGGCCACCGCCGCGCGGGCCGGCAGCGGGCCGAGGTCGAGGCCGAGCGGCGGCTGGCCGGCCATGCCGAGGGCGGTGGTGTTCACCAGGAGCCCGGCCTCCGGCATCGCCTCTGGAATCGCGTCCCAGGCGATCGCGGTGGCGATGCCGGGGGCCAAGGCCGCCACGGCCTCCGCCCGCTCGCGGGTGCGGTTGGCGACCACGATCCGCGCCAGGCCGCGCTCGGCCAGGCCGACGACGATGGCGCGCGCCGCCCCGCCGGCCCCGAGCACCAGCGCGGTGCCGGCCCGCTCGGGCCAGCCTTCGCCAAGGTTCCGGTCGAGATGCGCGGCGAAGCCCGGCGCGTCGGTGTTGTCGCCGGCGATGCGTCCGTCGGCGCCGACGACCAGCGTGTTGACCGCGCCGATCGCCCGCGCCCGCGGCGTCAGGCTGTCGCTCAGCGCGAAGGCCGCCTCCTTGTGCGGGATCGTGACGTTGCCGCCGGCAAAACCCGATTCCGGTAGCCGGCGAAAGAACTCGGCGAAGTCCGCCGGCGCGACGGCGATGCGCGCGTAGCTGCCGGCGATCCCGTGCTCGGCCAGCCAGTGCCCGTGGATCAGCGGCGAGCGCGAATGCGCGATCGGGTGGCCGACGACGAAGGCGCGCCTCACGCGACGCACTCCCGCGCGAGGAGGCAGGGCGGCCCGCCGGCCTCCTCGATCTGCACCGTGGCGTGGGCGATGCCGAAGCGGGCGCGCAGGGCCTCGGCGATCTCCACGAGGAAGCCGTTGCCCGGATGGCCGTCCGCCATCACGAGATGGGCCGTCAGCGCGATCTCGGTGGTGCTCATCGGCCAGATGTGGAGGTCGTGCAGGCCCGAGACCCCGGGACGGGCGCCGAGATAGGCGCGCACCGCGTCCGGGTCGATGCCCGGCGGCACCGCGTCGAGGGACATCGCGACACTGTCGCGCAGCAGGCCCCAGGTCGCCCAGACGATGAGCCCGGCGACGACGAGGCTGACGGCGGGGTCGATCCAGTCGAGGCCGGTGGCGAGGATGATCAGGCCGGCGAGCACGACGCCGGCCGAGACCGCGGCGTCGGCGGCCATGTGCAGGAAGGCGCCGCGGATGTTGATGTCGCCCTTGGCGCCCGACGCGAACAGCCAGGCGGTGACCCCGTTCACCAGGATGCCGAGGCCGGCCACCACCATCACCGCGGTGCCGGCCACCGGCTCGGGATGGATCAGGCGCGAGACCGCCTCCCACAGGATCGCACCGGTGGCGACGAGCAGGAACACGGCGTTGAACAGGGCGGCCAGGATCGAGGAGCCGCGCAGGCCGTAGGTGAAGCGCGCGGTCGAGCGGCGCTTGACCAGCACCGACGCGACCCAGGCGGCCACCAGCCCGAGCACGTCGGAGAGGTTGTGGCCGGCATCGGCCACCAGCGACATCGAGTTGGCGGCCCATCCATAGCCGGCTTCGATCACCACGAAGGCGGCATTGAGCCCGATGCCGATCGCGAAGGCACGTCCGAAGCTCGCCGGCGCGTGGACGTGGCCGTGGCCGCCATGACCATGTCCGGCATGGCTGTGCCCGGCATGGTCGTGACCCGCGTGGTCATGCGCACCGTGATCATGGCCGGCATGGTCGTGGCCCCGGTCGTGCCCCGCATCGGGATGCCGGTGCCCGGCAGGGTCGTGGTGATCGTGTCCCGCCATGTCGCGTCCCTAGAATGCCAGGAGGCCCTTGGCCCGCAGCCGCGCGAGCAGCGGCAGCAGCGGCAGGCCCAGGATGGTGCTGTGGTCGCCCTCGACCCGCTCGAACAGGTGGATGCCGAGCCCTTCGAGCTGGTAGCCGCCGACGCTCGCCCGCACGCGCTCCGCGCCCGCCAGCGCCACATAAGTCGCGATCGCCTGGGGATCGAGCGGGCGCAGGGTCAGGCGCACGGTCTCGACGAAGCTCTCGACCGCGCCGTCCTGCGCCAGGGCGACCGCCGCGTGCAGGAGGTGGGTGCGCCCGGCCAGGCGCGCCAGCTGTGCGCGCGCCGCGTCCAGGCCCGCGGGCTTGTGGAACACCGCGCCGTCGCAGGCGAGCACCTGGTCGGCCCCGACGACGACGCGGCCGGGATGCCGCCCGGCGACCGCCACCGCCTTGGCCTCGGCAAGCCGCAGCGCCAAGGCCTCGGGCGAAAGGGTCCCGGACGAAGTCCCGGGATCCGGGCCGGCGCAGGCCGCCTCGACCGCGCGCTCGTCGACGCCCGGCGCCGTCGTCTCGACGGCCAGGCCGGCGCTCTCCAGCAGCATCCGCCGCGTCGGGCTGGTCGAGGCGAGGAGGAGCGGCGCGGACCCGAGCCAGGGGGAGGAAGGCTGCATCCCGCCGGAGTGTCACGGATCGGCGCGCGCCCGCAAGCCGATCGTCGCCGGGCGCGACGCGCAAAGCCCCGCCGTCCGGGATGAACCGGGCGACGAGGCCGGCGGGACCGATACGCGACGCTGGCCCCGTGACGGGTCTACCGCGACCCGGGTTAGCGGGTGGTCAACGGGGTGGGTGCGGGCGGGTGTGCGTTGCGGGACGGGACGCGGGCCCAGCATCGGGCCGACGAAGTGTCGCTTCGAAGCTGCATCGCTGCTCACGCCGGCGATACGCCGCCCGCGCGTCCTTGCCGGAAGGCGGCGCGCGCCCACGGAATGGCCCGGATCGCCCAGGCGACCGGCCGATCGCGGGAAAGCCTCTATCGCGCCCTGTCGAACCGCGGGAATCCGCAGCTCGCGACCTTCATGGGCGTGCTCCGGGCCTTGGGCCTGGAGCTCAGCATCCGCCCGGCCGGCAGCAGGGCGGGCTGAGGGCCGGCCTCACGCCGCGATGAACTTCAGCCGGTGGTCGCGGTAGAGGTCGAGGATCGCGGCGGCGGTCTCCTCGATCGAGCGGCGGGTGACGTCGATGGTCGGCCAGCGGTTCTTGCTGAACAGGCGGCGCGAGGCGGTGATCTCGTCGGCGACCGCGTCCTTGTCGACGTACATCGAGGAATCGTCGGCCTTGAGGCTGAGCAGGCGGTTCTGGCGGATCTGGACGATGCGCTCGGGCGACGCGATCAGCCCGACGACGAGGGCCTTGCGCACCCGCTCCAGCGCCGGCGGCAGCGGCATGCCGGGCACGAGCGGCAGGTTGGTGGTCTTGAGCCCGCGGTTGGCGAGGTAGATCCCCGTCGGCGTCTTCGAGGTGCGGCTGACCCCGATCAGGATCACGTCGGCCTCCTCGAGGTCGTCGGGCAGGTTGCCGTCGTCGTGGGCCAGGGTGAAGTTCATCGCGTCGATGCGCTTGAAGTACTCCGCGTTGAGCGTGTGCTGCGCCCCCGGCCGCGCCGCCTTCTGGGTGCCGAGGTAGGATTGCAGCAGGTTGTGCACCGGCTGCAGCACCGAGAGGCAGGGCGAGCTCGATTCCCGGCACGCGCTCTCCAGCCGCTCGCCGAGATCGCCGCCGACGAGGGTGTAGAGCACGAGGCCCGGCGCCGCCTGGATCTCCGAGATCACCCGCTCGAGCTGCGGCCCGGAGCGCACCAGCGGGTAGACGTGCTCGATCGCCGAGACGCCCTCGTACTGCGCGGCGGCCGCGCGGCCGACGTTGATCAGGGTCTCGCCGGTGGAATCCGAGACGAGGTGGAGGTGGAAGTAGCTGCGGCTCATATCCGTGCCCCTCGCCGCCCGCACGCGTCCCCGCAGGGCGCCGACCGCATCCGGCGGCCGGAGGAGACGATGTCGGAACGCGCGGCCGCTCGAAGCATCCGGTCTCCTCGGAGTCGGAAAAAAGGGACGAAACGCCCTTATCCACCGCCGGCCGTCAGGGGAGTCGATGAGTGTGGATAGGATGGCCCGCCGGCCCGGTCCAGCCGGAGACCGCGAAATCCATCGACTCCGGCGTCAACAGACCGTCATCATCGGCATGGCGGAATCCGTGCGCCTGGGAGAATCCGGGACGCAGGCACGCGCACGGCTCCGTCGCACCGCGCAAGGCGCTGGCGGGACTGGCCTATCGCAGACATTAGCGGCAATCCGTTAAAGCCTGCTTAACGGCGTTGCGGCCGGGAGAGCCTGTGGACACGGTTGCGATCCCGTGACTCAGCCTCCAAGAGAAAAAACAGAGTCCTAGAATCTCTCTTCTCTAAGATAGAGCCGGCCTGGGGACGGCCTCGTCGCGCCGCGACGGGGACCGGACGAACGGGCCTTTCGAGAACGAGACCTGAGCCCGGCAGGGCGGAACGGGAGGCGGCATTGGGGGACAGGATGGCCACGCAGGGCACGGTGCAGGGTGGTCCCGACCGCAAGGTCCTCAGGGTGCTCGCCGGCGAGGCGGTCTCGCCGCCCCCCGCCTGGATGATGCGCCAGGCCGGGCGCTACCTGCCGGAGTACCGGGCGACGCGGGCGGAGGCCGGCTCGTTCCTGGACCTCTGCTACAGCCCGGACTTCGCCGTCGAGGTCACGCTGCAGCCGATCCGGCGCTTCGGCTTCGAGGCCTCGATCCTGTTCTCGGACATCCTCGTGATCCCGCACGCCCTCGGGCAGGACGTCCGCTTCGTCGAGGGCGAGGGGCCGCGCCTCGATCCGCTCGAAGGCCGGGCCGCGTTCGAGCGCCTGCGCCAGGCCGACGACCCGGCGATCTTCGCCCATCTCGCGCCGGTCTTCGAGACGGTGCGGCGCCTGCGGGCGGAGCTGCCGCCCGAGACCACGCTCCTGGGCTTCTGCGGGGGCCCCTGGACGGTGGCGAGCTACATGATCGGGGGACGGGGCACGCCGGACCTCGCGCCCGCCCGTGCGCTGGCCGAGGCCGACACGGGCCTGGTCGACGCGCTGATCGACCGCCTGGTCACCGTGCAGACCGCCTACCTCGTGCGCCAGCTCCGGGCCGGCGCCGACGCGGTGCAGATCTTCGAGTCGCATGCCGGCACGCTGCCGCCGGCGCTGCCGCCGGGCACGGCGCTGGTCGAGCCGGTGGGCGACGTCTCCGACAGCGCGCTCCCCGAGGAGACCGAGCGCGACGCGCTGAGCCGCTGGTCGTTCGGGCCGATCGCCCGGATGGTCGCCGGCATCCGCGCCGAGGTGCCGGATGCGAAGATCATCGTGTTCTGCCGCGGCGCCGGGCTCGAGGGCCATGCCCGGGTGGTGCCCGAGACCGGCGCCGACGCGGTCGGCGTCGACTGGTCGATCGACCTCAAGGCCCTGCGCGACCGGGTGCCGGCGACGACGGTGACCCAGGGCAACGTCCACCCCGACACGCTCATCGAAGGCGGCGCGGCCCTCGACGCGGCCGTCGACGCGGTGCTCGAGGCCACCCGCGGCCTGCCGCACATCTTCAACCTCGGCCACGGCATCACCCCGCAGACGCCGGTGGCCCACGTGGAGCAGATGCTGGCGCGGTTGAGGGGCGGCTCGCCGTCCTCCTGAAAAGCGTCCGAGAGGCCGCGCATCCCCTCGCCCCGCCTGCGGGGAGAGGGCCGCGACGACCTCGTCGTCGTCGCGGCGAGGCGGCAGCCGACGGTGAGGGGGCTTCGACGGCGGAGCCTCGTTCGTCCGCGCCCCCTCACCGCCGCTTCGGCTTCGCCGCCGCTTCCCACAGGCACGACGAGGTGCCTGTGGGCCTCTCCCCGCACGCGGGGAGAGGGGAAACGCGCCCTATCCGTGCGATGTCGGAGACGTGCGCCCTGCCCGACCATCCCATCCGGAACCCTCGCCCGTGCTCGACACCCTCTATCCCTGGATCAAGGCGTTCCACGTCGTCGCGGTGATCGCGTGGATGGCCGGGATGCTCTACCTGCCGCGGCTGTTCGTCTATCACGCCGCCCTCCCCCCCGGGCCGGGCGCGGCGGCGCAGTCGGCGACGTTCAAGGTGATGGAGCGGCGCCTGCTCAAGGCGATCATGAACCCGGCGATGATCGTCACCTGGGTGCTCGGGCTGACGCTGGCCTGGACCAGCGGCGCCTACGTCACCGGGTGGCTCCAGGCGAAGTTCCTGCTGGTGCTGGCGATGAGCGGCATCCACGGCTGGCTCGCCCGGATGGTCAAGGACTTCGCCGCCGACCGGAATACCCGCGGCCATAAGTTCTACCGGGTGCTCAACGAGGTGCCGACGCTGCTGATGATCGTCATCGTCGTGCTGGTGATCGTGAAGCCCGGCCTCTAGGGCATGTTCGAGTGCGATGGATGCCGGATGGAAAGACACCTTCGATCGCCGTGCGGCCGCGTCCGCGCGCCGGGTCGGGACGATCCGTCGTCCCGGCTCGGCGCGCACATCGATCGGCCGGCGGCAGAGGATCGATCCGGACCTCAGTAGCCCCAGTACCGGAGCCGCTGCGCGTACCCGGCGTCCCGGTAGGACTGAACGCGGCGAACATGGGCGGCGTGCGCGTAGGCATCGGCCGCCGCGTAATCCCCGTACAGCGCCGCGACGTTGGCGGCATGCTGATCGCGTCGGGCCTGGATGGCGCGGACGTCGGCGGCGTGCGCGGCCTGATCCGACGCGTACTGAGCGCAAGCGCCCGTATTCACGAGGACGAGCGCGCCGAGCGCGACAGATACCGACTTGATGGTGGAAGTCTTGCTCTTGATCTTCATAGGAACACCTCAAGGAGCGACGCTTGTTCCGCACGTCGCACCGCGATCACACCTCGCAGCGTGTTAATCCGGCATGAACTACCGCTGGTTGGAAGCTGTCCGGGCGGGGGGATGATCTGGCCGATCCCGAATCCGGTCTCAGCGTGCAGGGCAGGCCCGAGCGCCGCCCGAACGCGATGCCGGCGAGGGCGGTGCGGCGGTCGACGGGAGGCCGTCCGCCTCCGGGGCGGGTCGAGGAGGGCGGCAACACCGGGGCGGCGAGAGCGGGGCGATCGCGGTCCGGAGATCGTCGGCGGAGGTCGAGCCATCCCCCGCCCGACGCGGCTGCGACCGCAGGGGGCCGTTCTGTCGGCGGCGCCGAAAGAAGCGATTTTTCCGTTCGGTTAACCCGGCCGGCATGCGATGGCGAACGCATCGCCGCCGCACCCCGTTGGACCGCCATGACCTTCGCCATCAAGCCAAGCCTCGTCCTGCCTGTCCTGCCCGTCCTCGCCCTCCTGCTGGCCGCCGGGCCGGCCCGGGCCGCGAGCTTCGACTGCGAGGCGGCGAAGGCCGCCGACGAGCGGGCGGTCTGCACCACGCTCGCCCTGAACGACCGCGACGTCGAGATGGCGACCCGCTTCGAGATCCTGAAGGACGTGCTGCCGATGGGCGGCCGCGCCAAGCTGCGCGACGACCAGGAGACCTGGCTCGCCGAGCGCCGCGCCTGCGCCGCCGACACCGCCTGCCTCAAGGCGATCTACGACGCGCGCCTGACGGTGCTGCGCGCGGTGCAGTCGGAATTCGCCAAGCAGGGGCCGCAATAGGCGACCGGTTGGTGTTCCCAACGATGCGGGACCGGGACATGAGACGGGAGTTGCGCAAGCCGTACCCGCTCATCCGGGCCGCCCTCTGACATGCGAAAGGAGGCCGAAGCCTCCTCACGCCGTGGGGCGGGGCCTGCCGGAACCCCGCAATGCGCTCCTGCCATCGATGGGGGACGGCAGTGCTACGGCAGGCAGATTGTCACCGTGTCGCCCACGAGAGGACATCGAGCACGGCACGGGGCGTCTTGCCAGATTGCAGCCGCTACAGCCGCGCCAGGAGCCGCTCCGCCAGCGGGTTCTCGGCGGCGAAGGCGTAGTCGATCCGGCGGACGGTGACGGCCCTGGCGCCGGCCCGGACCAGGGCGTCGGCGAGGTCGAACACCGCGTCCGCGGGACAGCGCATCACGATCTCGCCGTCGGCCCCGCGCGGGGCGCCGTAGGGCAGCTCGGCCTCGTGCAGGCCGCTGATGCTGGCGAGGTCGATCGCGCCGGAATCCGGCATCGCGGCGCGGACCTCGCGGGTGGTCCGCGCCCGCTCCTCGGCGGCGATCCGGCCGAGGACGGCGCGCAGCGCGTCGCGCTGGTGGGCGCCCCAGGGCGCGTTGAGCGAGGCGACGAGGTTGGCCTCCGAGCGCAGGATCACCCCGTCGTCGAGGATCTTCAGGGCGTTGGCGGCCAGCGTCGCGCCGGTGGTGGTGATGTCGACCACGATCTCGGCCGAGCCCGCGGCCGGCGCGCCCTCGGTGGCGCCCAGGCTCTCCACGATCCGGTAGTCGGCCACCCCCTTCTCCGCGAAGAAGCGGCGGGTGAGGTTGACGTACTTCGTGGCGATGCGCAGGCGCCGTCCGTGGCGGGCGCGCATCTCGGCGGCGACCTCGTCGAGGTCGGCCATGGCGCGCACGTCGATCCAGGCCTGGGGCACGGCCACCACCACGGTGGCGTTGCCGAAGCCGAGCGGCGTCAGGAGCTCGACCTGGCCGTGCGCGTCGGACAGCGTCTCGCGGATCAGGTCCTCGCCGGTGATGCCGAGATGGGCCGCGCCCGAGGCGAGCTGGCTCGCGATCTCGGAGGCGGAGAGGTAGCGCACCTCGACGCCGGCCACGCCCACGAGCTTGCCGCGGTAGTCGCGCGCGCCCGCCCCCTGCGCCAGGCGCAGGCCGGCGCGGCCGAAGAAGGCGGCGGCGTTCTCCTGCAGCCGGCCCTTGGAGGGCACGGCCAGCACCAGGGGGGCGTCCGGGATGTCCATGGTCTCGCTCATCGGGCGGCTCCCGCCACGGGTCGGCCGGCTCCCGCCGCGGGGTCGACCCAGCGCGCGACGCGGTCGACCCAGAAGGTGCAGCCGACCGCCGGCTGCGCGGTCGCGCTGCCGAGATGGGTCAGGAGCCCGTCGTAGCGGCCGCCGCCGACCAGCACCGGGCCGGCGCGGTCCGTCGTCGCCGTCACCTCGAAGATGAAGCCTGTATAGTAGTCGAGGTTGCGCGCGAAGGCGCCGGAGAAGCGAAAACCCTCGAGCGCCAGGCCGCGGGCGGCGATGAAGCCGTTGCGCTCCTCGAACAGGTCGAGCGCCGCCTCGAGCGCGTCGTGGCGCAGGCCGGCGTCGCGGACGAGGGCCCGCAGGTCGCGGGCGGCGGCGTCCGGGTCGCCCCCGATCGCGCGGTAGCGGTCGACGAGCGCACGGTTCTCGGCGTTCAGGCCGGCGCCGCCGTTGGCCTGGGCCGCGGCCTTGGCCAGGAACCGCTCGGCGATCTCGCCGGCGCTGCGCCCGCCCACCGCCGAGATCCCGGCGATCGCCAGCACGTCCTCGACGAAGGCGCGGACGCCGCGCGGGTCCTGGCCCTGGATCGCGGCGAGCAGGCCCGCATGCGGGTCCTCGGGCTGGGCGGCGTTGGTGACCGCGTCGAGCGAGCGCCCGGCCGCGAGCGCCCGCAGCGTCCGGCGCTTGGCGGCCGGCGGCACGCTCAGGGCCTCCAGCAGCGCCACCGTGAGCCCCATGTCGCCGAGGCGCACGCCCGGCGCCGCGTGCCCGAACAGGGCGAGGCCTTCCAGCGCGATGCCGAGCACCTCGGCGTCGGCGGCCGGCGTGTCGGTGCGGCCGATCGATTCGATGCCGGCCTGCAGGAACTCGTCGGGCTCGTCGGCCGCCAGCCGGAAGACCGGGCCGCAATAGCTGTAATCGGCCGCCTGCCCCTCGGCCTGCGCGCGATGCAGGCGGCAGACGGGGATCGTCAGCTCCGGCCGCAGGCACAGCTCGGCCCCGTCCGAGCCCTGCGTCACGAAGATGCGCCGGCGGATGTCCTCGCCGGACAGTTCCAGGAACGGCTCCACCGGCTGCAGCACCGGCGGCGTCACGAAGCGGTAGCCGCCCTGCGCGAGATGCGCCGAGAGCCGCGCCTGTGCGAGCCCGTCCGCCCCCATCTCTCCTGCCTGCGGTCGCGTCATGATCCTGCCCGTCGTCGTCGAGCGGTTCTGTAGCAACCGGAACCGGGCTTGGCGACCGCCCCGCCGCCGCGCACGGGCGCGAATGAACACGCAGGGGCGAACCTGTGGGACGCGGCGGCCGTGCGGCGCCCGGCGCACCGGCTATGATGCGGGCTCCCGACCCGACGACCCGACCCGATGGGAACCGACCCCGATGCGCGTCCTCCCCCTCGCCTTCCTGCCGGCGACCTTGGCCCTGGCGACTTGGCCGCTCCTCGCCGCGCCGGCGCTGGCGGAATTCCCCTGCGACGAACTCTGGGGCGAGCGCAACGCGGTCTACGCCGAGGCCGGCTACTGCTTCCGCACGCCGCGCGGGATCCGCGCCTTCGGCAAGGCCGGCTGCCGCTACGACGACATCGCCGACGTGCCGCTCTCGGCCCGCGACCGCGCCAAGGTCGCCGAGATACAGCGCCGGGAGCGCGCCGCCGGCTGCCCGCGCTGAGGGAGCCGCCGCTCTTCCCTCCCCCCGACGGATCTCGGGCTCGCCCGAGATCCGCATCCCGTGTGCCCGAGTCGGGCAGGCCCGACTGGGGTGCGGGGGAGGGAGAGTCTGACCGTTGGCGCTTGCCTTCAGGCCTCGTCCGAAAAGTGCTGGGCCAGCACCTCGCGCACGCGGGCGACCATCTCGGCCTCCGGGCAGGAGAACTGCGCCGGCCGGGCGGCCTTCCACTCGGCGTTGCTGGCGATGTTGCGGGCGGCCTCGGCGCCGGCGATGAGGTCCTTGACCTGGACCTCGCCGGCCGCGCGCTCGTTCGAGCCCTGGATGATCGCCACCGGGCTGCCGCGGCGGTCGGCATACTTCATCTGCGCCTTCATCCCGGCCCCGCCGAGGTAGAGCTCGGCCCGGATGCCGGCCTGCCGCAGGGTGGCGACGAGCCGCTGGTAGGCGGCGATCTCGTCGCGGTCGAGCACCAGCACCACCACCGGGCCGGGCTTCGCCGCCGCCTCGACGAGCGGGCTGCCGGTGAGCTGCAGCGCCGAGAACAGCCGCGACACGCCGATGGAGAAGCCGGTGGCCGGCACCGGCTCGCTGCGGAACCGCCCGACGAGCCCGTCGTAGCGCCCGCCGCCGGCGACCGAGCCGAAGCGCACGGTCTGCCCGTCCTCGTTGACGACGGGGAAGGTCAGCTCGGCCTCGTAGACCGGGCCGGTGTAGTATTCGAGCCCGCGCACCACCGAGGGGTCGACGCGGATGCGGTCGACGCCGTAGCCGGCCGCGTCGACCAGCGTGGCGATCGTCCGAAGCTCCTCGATGCCGGCCCGCGCGGTCTCGTTCTCGCCGAAGGCCGAGAGCAGCGCGTCGACGAAGGCGAAGCGCTCGGGCGCCGCGTCCGAGCCGCCGCCGAGCAGCAGCGCGATCACCTTGTCGGCCTGGCCGGAATCGAGCCCGGCGCCCTTGGTGAAGTCGCCCGATTCGTCCTTGCGGCCGGGGCCGAGCAGCAGGCGCACGCCCTCGGTGCCGAACTTGTCGAACTTGTCCATCGCGCGCAGCACGGTCAGGCGCTGCCCGGCCTGGGCGTCGCCGGCGAGCCCGATCGTCGCGAGCACGCCGTCCAGCACCTTCCGGTTGTTGACCTTGATCACGTACCGGCCGGCGAGCCCGAGCCGGTCCAGCGTGTCGGCCATCAGCATGCAGGCCTCGGCATCGGCGGCGACCGACGGCGCGCCGACGATGTCGGCGTCGAACTGCATGAACTGGCGGAAGCGGCCCGGCCCCGGCTTCTCGTTGCGGAAGACGAACCCGTTGCGGAAGCTGCGATAGGGCTTGGGGATCGCGTCGAAGTTCTCGGCCACGTGGCGGGCGAGCGGCGCGGTCAGGTCGTAGCGGAGCGAGAGCCAGGCCTCGTCGTCGTCCTGGAACGAGAACACGCCCTCGTTCGGGCGGTCGAGGTCGGGCAGGAACTTGCCCAGCGCCTCGGTGTACTCGACGAACGGGGTCTCCAGCGCCTCGAAGCCGTAGAGCTCGAACGTCGCCCGGATCGTCTCCAGCATCCGCCCCTGCGCCGCGATCTCGGCGGCGCGGCGATCGACGAAGCCGCGCGGCAGGCGGGCCTTCAGGCCGGGCTTCTCGCCGGTGTTGGAATCGGCCTTGGACATGACGGTTCGTTTCGATCGCGCGCTTCGGGGGTCGCCGGGCTGTATCGCGGCGGCGGGGGCAGCGGCAAGCCGGGCAGGTTTTCGAAGGCCGTCGTCGTGTCCGAGCGGCGAGGCGTCCGCCGCGCCTCTCCCTCCCCCCTCAGCGGGGGGAGGGTGGGCCTCGCGTCAGCGAGGGTCGGGAGAGGGGAGCGCCGTATCCGGAACCGTCGCTCCCCTCTCCCGACCCGCTTCGCGGGCCATCCTCCCCCGCACCCAAGTCGGGCCTGCCCGCCTTGGGCACACGGGGTACGGATCTCGGGCAAGCCCGAGATCCGTCGGGGGGAGGGATGAGCAGCGACCTAGTACGGCGAGATCCACTTCAGCCAGAGCAGGGCCGCGAGGCTGATCACCGCGATCGGCATCTGCAGCGGGCGCAGGCGGGCGAAGAACAGCGGCGCCTCGCCGGCGCGCGCGGCGATCGGGTCGAGCACGGCGATGGCGGCGTAGCCGACGATCAGGAGGCCGAGCGCCGGGATCGCCTTGCCTATCACCACGGTGACGAGGGCGGAGAGCCCGAGCACGAACAGCCCGAGCATCGTCGCGATCTGCATCACCGTCGGGCCGCCCTCGGTGCGGAAGCTGACGCCGCGGCGGACGCCCGCCAGGAACAGCAGGATCGCGGCGCCGTAGAGGATCGTCATCAGGGCGACGAGGTAGTCGAGCGGCTGGCCGCGCATCCACCAGGCGGCGGCGGCGCCGGCCGCCAGCGGCAGCATCGGCCCGTAGCCCAGCACCACGCTGAGCCAGGGCGTCTCGTGCGATTCGTGGGCGGTGAGGGTGCGTCCGGTGGCGTCGTCGCGCATGGGAGGGGGCCGTTTCCGTGTTGTCTCGGGCAAGGGGCGGGCGAGGAGGGGAGGGGGTAAGGTGCGGGCGGCCGCGCGTCGGGACGATGCGACCGGCCGACACGGGGCCTGTCGCGCCCCGGCGCGTCACGTTTCGTGCCACCCGATGCGCGAGCGTGAACCCGCGCCCGATCCTGCAGTTCCGGGATCACGTCGCGGGGTGCAGGGTGCGGGCCTGGCGCCGCCGCGAGCGCCGGCCGGGCTCGGGCGTCGCGTCGAACCAGATCACCAGGGCGAGCGCCGCCAGCGCCGGCGCGCCGAGCGCCAGGAACGCGCCGGTCCAGCCGAGCAGGCCGAAGGCGAGGCCGCCGTACCAGGCCGAGAGCGCGCCGCCGATGCCCTGCACCGCGTTGACGGTGCCGAGCGCCGTCTGCGTCCGGCCCGAGCCCCAGGTCAGGTCGGCGACCACCACCGGCACCGCCACGCCGACGATGCCGGAGGCGACGCCGTCGAGGATCTCGGCCGCGATCAGCCAGGTCGGGTCGTCGACGAAGGCCGAGAGCGCGGCGCGCACCGGCAGCACCGCGAAGGCCGCCAGCAGCAGCTTGCGCCGGCCGCGCCGGTCGGCGAGCGAGCCGGAAAACAGCGCCACCGGCACCATCGTGAGCTGGGCCACCATCACGTAGATCGCGGTCCAGTGCGTCGCGCTGACGGCGGTGGCGACGAGCTTCTGGCCGAGCAGCGAGAGCATGCCGCCGCTGCCGAGGTTGAACAGCGTCAGCGCGCAGGCGAGCACCAGCAGCCGGCGGTCGCCGAGCACGGCGCGGATGCCGGCCCGCTGCGGCGCCTCCTCCGCTCCGTCTTCCCCACCGGGCTCCGTCCAGCCGACCGCGCGGCGCTGGCTCCAGGCCGAGGCCGGGGTGGTCAGCGCGGCGGCGATCGCCAGCACCGCCATCAGGCCGAGCACCCAGAAGGCGATCGCCGACCCGAACCGGGCGGTGCCCAGCGTGATGGCGCCGGCGGCGATCAGGATGCCGACGTGGTTGAAGGCCTGGTTGCGCCCCTGCTGGCTCGGGAACCGGTCCTTGCCGACGATCCCGAGGGTCAGCGCGGTCACCGCCGGCAGCAGCAGCGTGCCGCCGGCCGCCGCCAGCAGCTGCGCCGTGAACACGAAGGCGAAGGCGCGGGCCGGCAGCAGCAGCAGCGTGCCTGCGAGGATCGCGGTGCAGGCCGCGGCGATCAGCAGCCGCGGCCGCCCGACCCGGTCGACCAGCGCGCCGAACGGGCCGGAGAGCAGCAGCGTGCCGAACCCGACCAGGGTGGTGACGAGGCCGACGCGGGCCGGGCTCCACGATCCGGCCTCGGCCAGCCACGTGCCGAGGAACGGTCCCAAGCCGCCCTGGATGTCGCCGATGAAGACGTTGATCAGGGCGAGGTGGGTGGTCGGGGCCATGCCGTCCTTGGGTGCACGCGGGAGCGGCGCAGGGCGTGGCCCGGTCCGGTCCCGCGGTCAAGGTACGATCGGATCGGGCGGAGTCGCGGTGCTCAGGCGGCGCAAGCGGTCCGCTCGGGGCGGAAAGCGGCGCGCGGGAAGACGCTGCGGCCTCGGAGGGCGCCGGGCGCCCCGTCGTCAGCGGAGAACGTTCGGGGGCACCGGCGGGCTCCCGTTGAGCAGGGTGATCGTCACCCGCCGGTTCGGCGCGATGTAGGGATTGTCGGGGAAGACCGGCTCGGTGTCGGCGCGTCCCACCACGGACGCGAAGTTGTCGTTGGGCACCCCGGCACCGGCCAGGACCTCGCGCACGGCGAGCGCCCGCCCGGCGGTGAGGGTCCAGGGCTCGCCGGCCCGCGTCGAGCCCGGGCGCGCGGCGGCCGTGTGGCCGCTGATGGACAGGCGGTTGGGCAGCTTGCGCAGGGCGGGCGCGAGCGCCTCCAGCACGCGGCGGGTGCGCTCGTAGGGCTCGACGGAGCCCTCGCGGAACATCGAGCGGCCGTCGTCGTCCACGAGGGAGACGTTCACGCCCTCCTTGGTCGTCTCGAACACGATGTTGCGCGACAATTCGGCGATCTCGGGCAGCTTCTGGAGCGCCTGCCGGAGGCTGGCGATGGCGCTGTAGTTGGCCGGAACGCTGGCGGCCCGCCGGCTCGCCTCGAGATCGCTGGCGCTGCCCGGGCTGCTCGCGCGCACCGCATCCTCCTGCTGGGCGGAGCCCGTCGCCGCCTCGCGGGGCTTGGACGGCTTGTTGCCCGAGGTGTCGAGGGAGGTGCCGTACAGCAAGCCGCCGGCGCCGCTGGTCGCAGGGCTCGAAGCCGCCGGCGCGAAGTATTCCGCCAGGCCGATCTTCTGCTCCTGCGTCGTCATGCTGATCAGCCACATCAGCAGGAAGAACGCCATCATGGCGGTGACGAAGTCCGCATAGGCGATCTTCCAGGCCCCGCCGTGGTGGGCATGCGCGGCCTTCTTGACCTTCTTGATGATGATCGGCTGGAGGGCCATGGCCGTCGAGTCCCTGCGCGAGGTGGGGTCGGAACTAGGCGGGCAGGGCGGCGGTCGCCGCTTCCACTTCGTTGAAGGTCGGGCGGACGTCGCTCATCAGGGCCTTGCGGGCGAACTCGACCGCCATCACCGGCGGCTGGCCGGCGATGTGGGCGAGGAGGCCCGCCTTGAGCGAGACGTAGTACTTGGATTCGGCCTCGAAGAGGCTCTTGAGCGACTGCGCCATCGGCCCGAAGAAGCCGTAGGCGACGAACACGCCGAAGAAGGTGCCGACGAGCGCGCCGCCGATCAGATGCCCCAGCACCTCCGGCGGCTCCTTGATCGCCCCCATGGTCTTGATCACGCCGAGCACGGCGGCGACGATGCCGAGCGCCGGCGTTCCGTCGGCGAGCGACTGCATCGCCGAGATGATCCGCTCCTGCTCCTGGTGGTGCGTCTCCAGCTCCTCGTCCATCAGGGCGTCGATCTCGTGGACGTTGTTGGCGCCCAGCGTCACCATACGCATGTAGTCGCAGACGAACTCGACCGCGTGGTGGTTCGCCGCGAAGGTCGGGAAGCTGTTGAACAGCGCCGACTCGCTCGGCTCCTCGATGTGCGGCTCGAGCGCCATCAGGCCCTTCTGCTTCGCGAGCCGATACAGCGAATACTGCATGCCCAGCAGCTCGACATAGGCTTGCTGATTGTATTTCGGCCCCTTCACGAGCGTGGCCAGCATGGCGGGCACGGCCTTGAGCACCGGCCCGGTGTTGCCGATGATGAAGGCGCCGATCGCCGCGCCGAGGATGATGACGAACTCGAACGGCTGCCACAGCACTTCCAGGTGGCCGCCCATCGCCGCGTAGCTGCCGAAGACGCAGGCGAAGACGACCAGTGTGCCGATGATCAGCCGCATGATTTGCCACCCTTGCGCGGCGGCAGGGACAGCCCGAGCGACGCCACTAGCGATCCGACAAATTGCCGATCTCGGTTAACGGCGGGTTTAGGCCGTGGCTCGGATGCCGTCCGGCTCCCTCGGCGCGCGGTCCGGGCGCCCGGCGACGGCGCCCGGACCGCGCGCCGAGACCCGCCCTCAGATCGTGACCATGCCGCCCGTCACCGCGATCATCGCGCCGTTGATGTAGCTCGCCGCGTCGGAGGCCAGCATCACGTAGGGGGGCGCGAGCTCGGCCGGCTGGCCGGGGCGCCCGGCCGGCGTCATCGAGCCGAAGCTCTCGACCTGGCTGGTGTACATCGTCGACGGGATCAGCGGCGTCCAGATCGGGCCCGGCAGCACCGCGTTGGCGCGGATGCCGCGCTTGCCCAGGATCTTGGCGAGGTTCGCCACCATGTTGCACAGCGCCGCCTTGGTCGAGGAATAGGCGAGCTGCTGCTCGACCGGGTTCTTGGCGTTGACCGAGGAGGTGGCGATGATCGAGGCGCCGGGCTTCAGGTGCGGCGAGGCGGCCTTGAGGATGTAGAACATCGCGTGGACGTTGACCGCGTATTGCCGGTCCCAGTCGGCGATCGCGATGCCCTCGAGGTCGTCGGCCAGCACCTGCACGGCGGCGTTGTTGACGAACACGTCGAGCCGGCCGAACTCCGCGATCGTCGTCTCGACCAGCGCGGCGCAATGGCCGGCCTCCGAGACGTCGCCCGGCAAGAGCAGCGCGCGTCGGCCGGCCTTCTCGATCCAGGCGGCGGTGTCCTTGGCGTCGTCGTGCTCGTCGAGATAGGCGAGCGCCACGTCGGCGCCCTCGCGGGCATAGGCGATCGCCACCGCCCGGCCGATGCCGGAATCGCCCCCGGTGATCAGCGCGACCTTGCCGGTGAGCTGGCCGGAGCCGACGTAGCTGTGCTCGCCGTGATCGGGCGGCGGCTGCATCTCGGACGAGCGGCCGGGATAGGGGATCGGCCGGGCCGCGAAGGGCGGCTCGGGGCGCGGGGAGGCGGTGTCGGACATGACGTTCCCATCGGTGAGGCCGCGGCATGCGGCGCCTCCTCGGGAACACGCCGGGAGGCGGACCGGCTCAAAGCGGCCTGCCGCGCCGGATCGTCACGCCGGCGGGCCGTACTGCATCAGCCCGTCGCCGAACGACCAGTTCTCGCGCGCGACCTCCACCAGGTTCACGAGCACGTTGCCCGGCTTCACGCCCGGATCCCGCCCGAGGTTGCGGGCGATCGCCGCGTAGAGCGCCCGCTTCTGCGCGGTGTCGCGGGTGTCGTTGGCGGTGATCTGGATCATCACGAGGTCGTCGTCCCGCGCGATGCCGAGATAGCCGGGATCGTAGGCGAAGGCGGAGGAGCCGTGCTCGTGGATCACCGTGAACAGGTCGTTCTCGGGCACCGCGAAGGCCTCGCGCATCGCCGCGTAGAGGCCGGCGACGAGAGCGGCGTGGTAGGCCGGGCTCTTGCCGGCGCGCAGGGAGATGCGGGTCAGGGGCATGGCGGGGGTCCTCGGGTCCGGTCGAGGGACACCCTTGCCGTCCGCGATGATAACGGCAAGATATCGGGCGCTATATCTGCCATAACGGATCGTTGTGCTGATGACCCGCCCGCTCGACATCGAAAGCGTCCAGGCCTTCGTGCTCACCGTCGACCTGGCGAGCTTCACCCGCGCCGCCGCGGCGCTGGAGACCTCGCAGGCCGGGATCAGCCTGCGGCTGAAGCGGCTCGAGGACCGGCTCGGCTGCCGCCTCGTCGACCGCACCCCGCGCAGCGTCCGGGCCTCGGCGCGGGGCGAGCGCTTCCTGCCCGCCGCCCGCGATCTGCTGGCGGCCCATGCGCGGGCGATGGCCGACCTCGCCGCCGCGCCGCCCGCCCGGCTCGTCCTCGGGATCAGCGACCACGTCGCCGGCCCGGACCTGCCGGCGCTGCTGCACCGGCTCGGGCTCGCCGGGTCCGGCCTCGTCGTCGAGGTGCGGATCGCCCCGTCGCGCGACGTGATGCGCCTGTTCGATGCGGGCGAGGTCGACGCGGCGATCGTCCGGAGCGAGGACCCGGCCGAGGCGGGCGGCACGGTGCTGGCCGAGGAGCGGCTGGCGTGGTTCGCCGCCCTCGGCTTCCGGTTCGAGCCCGGCGCGCCCCTGCCGATGGCGACGCTCGCCGGCCCCTGCAACGTCCGGGCGGCGGCGTTGCGCGCGCTCGACGCGGCCGGCCTGCCCTGGAGCGAGATCTTCGTCGGCGGCGGCGTGCTCGCCGTCGGCGCCGCGGTGACGGCCGGGCTCGCGGTGGCGGCGCTCGCCCCCAGCGTCGCGCCCGCCGGCGCGCGGGACGTCGGCGCCGCGTTCGGGCTGCCGGCCCTGCCGCTCACCCGGATCGTGCTGCACGCGCAGGCGCCGGACCCGCGCGCCGCCGCGGCGCTGCGCACGCTGGCGGCCGCCTATCGCGGCGTGGCGCGGTGAGGGTCTCCACGGCACCGAGGGCGGCGCTGCCCCGGGATCGGGGAGAGGCTTGAACCGTAGGATTCGTTCCTATACTTTGGGCGTCGGTACCGAGCGCTTGCGTTCCCGGTCTTGAGAGGCCGCCGAACGGATCGAGGTTCGGTCCATGTCGGGGGTGTCATGAGACTTTTCGTGACCCGCTCGGCATGGAAGCAGGCCTGCAAGGGCAAGATCGCCGCGGGCACGCTCGCCAAGGCCGCCGAGAAGGCCAATCTCGGGCTGGTGGACGCCGAGATCGGCGCTCACCTGTACAAGCAGCACGTCGGCCGAAAGGGCGATTTCCGTGCCGTCCTCTTCCTGGTCACGGACCGGCGATGCGTCGTCCTGCACATCTTTCCCAAGAACGTCCAACCCAACATCAAGGGTGCCGAACTGACGACCCTTCGCGCGTTCGCGAAGATCCTCGCAGATGTCGGCGACGCCGGATTCGAGACGCTTGCCGAAACCCAGGGGTGGAAGGACCTCTCCGATGAGAAGCCCGAAACGGACCTATAGGAGCGATCTGCTTCGATCGATCCACGAGGCCACGAGCGACCTTCACGCCATCGGGGCGATCGACAAGGCGACGCTGCGCCGGTTCGATGTTTCGTGCCTCACGCCCATCGAGCCGCTGCCGCCCGAGAGCATCCGGCGGATCCGCGAACAGGCCAACATGAGCCAGGCGATCTTCGCCAAGGCTCTCAACGTGACGACCTCGCTGGTGAGCAAGTGGGAGCGGGGAGACGCCAAGCCTGGCGGTCCCTCGCTCAAGCTGCTCTCGCTGGTGAGCCACAAGGGCATCGAAGCGATCCTGTAACGCGCCCCGGGCGTGCCGGCCGGGCTGTCCGCGCCGGCGGATCGCTTTCAGCGAGCCGCCCGGATGCGGTGTTTCCCGTGAAAACGAAACAGCCCGGCCGCGCGGGCGGCCGGGCTGTCGTCGAGACGCGGGAGGCCGCGGAACTCAGGAGGCGAGGGGGCCGGTCGCCTCGCCGGCGCCCTGGGCTTCCATCGCCTTCTGGCGGTAGAGGCCGACGAAGTCGATCGGGTCGATGTAGAGCGGCGGGAAGCCGCCGTTGCGCACGGCCTCGGCCACGATCTGGCGGGCGAACGGGAACAGCAGGCGCGGGCACTCGATCATCACCGCCGGGTGGACCTGGTCCTGCGGGATGTTGCGCATGCGGAACACGCCGGCATACTTCAGGTCGAAGGCGAACAGCACGTCGCCGTTGATCTTGGCGTCGCCCTCCAGCGTCAGCTCGACCTCGAAGTCGGCCTCGGCGAGCTGCTGCGCGTTGACGTTGACCTGGATGTTGATCTGCGGGCCCTGGCCCTCCTGGGGCTGGAGCGAGCGCGGCGCGTTCGGGTTCTCGAAGGACAGGTCCTTGGTGTACTGCGCGAGCGCGTTGATCGCGGGGGCCTCGTCGGCCTGCCCGTTGCCGTTCGGTGCGGGGGAATCGGCCATGGCGGGTCATCCTTCTCGAAAGATCGAACACCGGCCGCGGGCCGATGGCTACGGGTGACCGCCATGCCTGTGCGGTCGTGGGCAGAGGCGAGGCCGCTAACATGCCCGTTCGATGCGGACAAGCGAGGCGCCGGACGGCGCGCGGACCCCGTGCCGCCGCCCGGCCGACCGGGTGCCGGCGTCGGGCCGCGGCCGGTCCCGGCGGCGCGTGTCGCGACGACGCGGCCGGGGCGATCCTCCGCGATGTCGCCTGGAACCGGCCGGTGCATTGCCCCATATGCCCATTGCCCCCTATGCAAAGGGGGACGCGGCGCGTTTCCTCGAGAGCCCGGCCGCGTCCGCTCGAGGATGCGTGCGGCGTGACATGACCATCGTGCGACCCCTCTCGGATTTCCCGGAGCCGCGCGCACGGGCCAAGGCTGCGGCCGGGACCCGCGCTCCACGGCGGCCACCATCGGATCGGTGATGCAGGACAGCTTCGACGTGACGACGATCATCTTCCTGGCGCTCGCCGTCTTCGTGATCTGGCGGCTGCGCTCGGTCCTCGGGCAGAAGACCGGCGCCGAGCGCGCCCCGTTCAAGCCGGTCGACCGCAGCCGCACCGAGCCCCAGCCCGGCCGCGGCGACGGCGACAACGTCGTGCGCCTGCCCGGCGCCGACCGGGTCCAGCCCGAGCGCGCCGCCGAGGCCCAGGCGCGCGACTGGCGCGGCATCGCCGAGCCCGGCTCGGCCGTCGCCCGCGGCCTCGAGGCGATCGTCCAGGCTGAGCCCGGCTTCGAGCCGCGCGCCTTCATCGAGGGCGCCAAGGGCGCCTACGAGGCGATCATGATCGCCTTCGCCAAGGGCGACCGGAAGACCCTGAAATCCCTGCTCTCCCGCGAGGTCGGCGACGCGTTCGAGCGCGCCATCGCCGAGCGCGAGAAGAACCGTCAGACGGTGGAGACCACCTTCGTCTCGATCGACAAGGCCGAGATCGTCGCCGTCGACGTGCGGAACCGCGTCGCGCAGGTCACGGTGCGGTTCCTCTCCAACCTCATCACCGCCACCCGCAACGCCGACGGCGTCGTGGTGGACGGCAGCGCCGAGGCCGTGGTCGAGGTGCCCGACGTCTGGACTTTCGCCCGCACCCTGGGCACCCGCGACCCGAACTGGCAGCTGGTCGCGACCGAAGCCGGGGCCTGAGGGCGCCCGCGCAGCCATCGTCCCGAGAGCCATGCCGCCCCGACACCCGCCCCGTCCGACCGCAGCGTTCCGCGCTGCGGTCGCTCTCGTTTCGGGGGCCGCCGCGGCGAGCGCCGCCGAGCCGCTGCGCGTCGGCAACGCCGTGCTGGAGCCGGTCGCGATCGCGGCCCTGCCCGGCTGGCAGGCGGACGAGACGGCGGCGGCCTTCGATGCCTTCCGCCGGACCTGCGCCGCGCCCGGCCCCGATCCGGCGCAGGCCGCCGGCGTCGCCGGGTCGCCGGCCGACCTCGCCGCCGCCTGCACCGCCGCCGCCGCGCTCGATCGCACCGGGGCCGGCTGGCCCGAGCGGGCGCGGCGGTTCTTCCAGGAGCGGTTCTCGGCCTACCGCGTCGTGCGCCCGGCCGACGGCACCGAGCCCGAGCGGAAGACCGGGTTCCTCACCGGCTACTTCGAGCCGCAGCTCGAGGGATCGCTGGCGCCCGGCCCCGGCTTCGCCGCCGCCGTGCTCGCCCGGCCCGACGACCTCGTGACGCTCGCCCCCGGCGAGACCCGCCCCGGCCTCGATCCGGCGTTGCGCGCCGGGCGCGCGGCGGCGGCCGGGTTCGAGGCCTATCCCGACCGGGCCGCGATCGAGGACGGGGCGATCGCCGGCCGCACCCGCCCGCTGCTGTGGCTGCGCGACGCCGTCGACCTGTTCGTGCTGCAGGTGCAGGGCTCCGGCCGCGTCCGCCTGCCCGACGGGTCGGCGATCCGCGTGCTCTACGACGGCAAGAACGGCCGGCCCTACACCTCGATCGGCAAGCTGCTGGTGGCGGAGGGGCACCTCGCCCTGAACGACCTCAGCCTCGCCCGCTGGACCGCCTGGCTGCGCGCGCACCCGGACCACGCCCGCCGGCTGATGCGGATGAACGCGTCCTACATCTTCTTCCGCACCGAGCCGGTCACCGATCCCGCCCTGGGCCCGCCGGGCGCGGCCGGCGCGCCCCTCAGCCCCGGCCGCAGCCTGGCGGTGGACGGCACCCTCTGGCGCTACGGCCTGCCGTTCTGGCTGGAGGGCAGGCTGCCCGGCCAGCCCGGCAGCGGGCACCTCGTGGTCGCGGCCGATACCGGCTCGGCCATCCTCGGCCCGGCCCGCGGCGACCTCTACGTCGGCACCGGCGCGGCGGCCGGCGTCGCGGCCGGAGACCTGCACACCAAGCCCGGCTTCGTCGTGCTCCTGCCTAAGCCGGCCGCGCCATGAGGGGGTTCTGGTCTCCGACGCCATGGCTCCAATGCCATCGCTTTCCGCGACTCGCTGGAACCGGAACGGACGAACGAATGTCCGCATGTCGGAGTGTGGAAGCCGGAAGGATCCTGGGCGTCACGGCGCGGCTCCCTCTCCCATGGAAGAAGAGACCCGCGCTTCACCTCACGCGATCCGAGCGTCCGGCATGAGGCCGCCGCGCCGGCCGCGGGCGCTGTCCCACGAGGATGCCCATCTCTGGGGCGAGATCGCCAAGCTGATCACGCCGCTGCGCGCCCGCGCGACGTTGCGGAAGGCCAAGCCCGCTGCCGACGCCCCAGGGCCCGCGGCGCCGGCCGCGGCGAAGCCGACGCCGAAACCTGCGCCGGCCAAAAGCCCCGCCAAGAAGGCGGTGCCGCTCCCCGAGCCCGTGCCGGCGATGCCGAGCGTCGTGCCCGGCCCGGTCGCCGTCGTCGCGCCGGCGAAGAAGCCCAGGCGCGTGGTCCGGCTCGGCGCGGGGACACCGGCCCCGGCGCCGCCGACGCCGGTGCGGCCGGCCTTCGTCCCGGGCCCCGCCCCGCCCGGGCTGGAGCGGCGCGAGCGCCAGCGGCTCAGCCGCGGCGTGCTGGCGATCGAGGGCCGGATCGACCTGCACGGGCTCTATCAGGCCGAGGCGCACGCGGCCTTGGTCGGCTTCCTGATGCGGGCGCGCGCCGCCGGGCATGCGCGGGTGCTGGTCGTGACCGGCAAGGGCGGCGAGGACGCCTATGCCGAGCGCGGCGTGCTGCGCCGCTCGGTGCCGCACTGGCTGCGCGGCGCGGAGCTGCGCCCGATCGTGCTCGGCTTCGAGGAGGCCGCCCGCCACCACGGCGGCGCCGGCGCGCTCTACGTCCGCCTGCGGCGGCGCTGAAGGCGCGGGTTAACCCGAGCGGGCTAATCGGGTAGGCGACGCGCGGAAGCGTTCGGGACCGGACATCATGCACGACGTCGTACGCGAGATCGTTCTCGACACCGAGACCACCGGCATCGACCCCAAGACCGGCGACCGGCTGATCGAGGTCGGCGCGGTCGAGCTCCTGAACCACATCCCCACGGGCCGGACGTTCCACAAGTACTGCAACCCGCAGCGGGCGGTCTCGGAGGGTGCCTTCAAGGTGCACGGGCTGTCCGACACGTTCCTGTCCGACAAGCCGCTGTTCTCGGAGATCGCCGGCGCGCTGATCGAGTTCTGCGGCGACGCCCGGCTGGTGATCCACAACGCGCCGTTCGACGTCGGCTTCCTCAACATGGAATACGCCCGGCTCGGGGCCAAGGCGCCGCCGCCGATCGTCCTCGAGAGCGTGGTCGACACCCTGCCGATGGCCCGGCGCAAGCACCCCGGCGCGCCGGCCAACCTCGACGCCCTGTGCAGCCGCTACGGCATCGACACCAGCCGCCGCACCAAGCACGGGGCCCTGCTCGACGCGCAGATCCTGGCCGAGGTCTACATCGAGCTGCTCGGCGGCAAGCAGACCGGGTTCGATCTCGGCGCGACCGCGGTCGCCGACGCGGTCGTCGACCGCAGCGCCGAGAGCGTCGTGCGCACGGTCCGCACCGCCCGCGCCCGCCTGACCGACGCCGAGCGCGAGCGCCACGCCGCATTCCGCGCCGGCCTCGGCGCCAGCGCGATCTGGGCCGAGTACATCGGCGAGGACACCGCCGTCTGACGGCAGAGCCGCCCTCACGGGTTGGTGCATCGCACGAAGCCCATATTGCAATGCAATATGGCGCCCCCATATGCCATCCACACGGATGGTGACGGGATGGTCGCGATGATGGATGTGATGGCACGGCCGAAGCCCACGCGGGCGGCGGCGCGGCAGCCCGAGAGCGAGAAGATCACGATCAACCTCGGGCATGTCGACCTCGGGCACATCGACCTGCTCGTGGCCGAAGGGGTGTTCTCGAACCGCAGCGACTTCATCCGCACCGCGATCCGCAACCAGATCGAGCGGCATGCCGACGTGACGCGCCAGTCGATGGCGCGGCGCAGCGTCGAGCTCGGCCTGCGCCACATCGACCGCGCCAGCCTCGAGGCGGCCCGGGCCGAGGGACGGATGCTGGACATCCGCGTGCTCGGCCTCGCCACCATCGCCGACGACGTGACCCCCGACCTCGCCCGTGCGGCGATCGCCTCCCTCGACGTGCTCGGCAGCCTCCAGGCCAGCCCCGCCGTCCGCGCCGCGCTGGCCGACCGGCTGCGCTGAGGCGCTGCCGCGCCTCTGCTCCGAGCCTCCGCTCCGAGCCTCCTGCCCCATTCCGATCCGCCCACGGCGATCCCCAGGACTTCCCATGACCGACCATTCCGACTCGATGCGCGACCGCTTCGCCGACATGATGGAGGCGACCCGGCTGACCGGTGCCGGCCGCCTCGCGGAGGCGACCGACCTGATCCAGCGCAGCCTCGGCGGCCACGCGACGCCGCGGGACACGCCGCAGGACACGCCGAAGGCGATCGAGCCGCCGACCCTCGACCTGACCGCCGAGCGCATCGACGACGCCCCGCGATCCGCGCCCCGGGCCGAGGCGAAGGTCGAGGCCGCGCCCAAGCCCGCGGCCGCGCCCAGGCCCGAGGCCGCGCCGAGGAGCGCTTCGCCCCGAGCCGAAACCGCGTCGGCCGGCCCGATCCCGGAGAAGCTGCGTGCGGCGGTCGACGGCGTCGTGCGCGGGCTGGCGCCGGTGCTGAAGGGCCTGAGCGCCAAGGGCTTGAACACCAAAGGCCTCAACACGAAGGGGCTGGCGCCCGGCTTCGGCTTCGCCAAGCCGCCGATGCCGGGCCGCTCGGCCGAGCCCGCCGAGGGCGAGGGATCGCTCGTCACCAAAAGCTTCGCCGGGCCGGCGGGTGCGCGCGAGTATCGCCTGTTCGTCCCGAGCCGGCCGCAGAATCCGGCCGCGCTCGTGGTGATGCTGCACGGCTGCAACCAGACCGCGGACGACTTCGCCGTCGGCACCGGCATGAACCGGCTGGCGGAGCGCGACGGCGTGCTCGTCGCCTACCCGGTCCAGACCGGCCGCGCCAACGCGCAACGCTGCTGGAACTGGTTCGAGCCGCGCGACCAGGGCCGCGAGACCGGCGAGGCCGCGATCATCGCCGGGCTCACCCGCGCGGTGATGGCCGAGCACGCGATCGACCCGGACCGCGTCTTCATCGCCGGGCTCTCGGCCGGCGGGGCGGCGGCGGCCAACATCGCCCGCGCCTTTCCCGATCTCTACGCGGCGGTGGGCGTGCATTCCGGCCTCGCCGCGTCGTGCGCCCGCGACGTCGGCTCGGCGATGATGGCGATGCAGATGGGCGCGGCCGGCCCCGGCGGCACCCGCGTGCCTACGATCGTCTTCCACGGAGAGGACGACACCACGGTGAGCATCCGCAACGCCGACCAGGTGCTGGCACAGGCGGGCGCCGCGGCGCTGACGCCCTCGCGCGAGCAATTCGACGGCGACGGCCATCCCTACACCCGCACCCGCTACGCCGACGCGGCGGGCCGGGTGATGCTGGAGGATTGGCGGGTGCGCGGCGCCGGCCACGCCTGGTCCGGCGGCGACCGGGCCGGCAGCTTCACCGATCCGCACGGGCCCGACGCCTCGCGCGCGATGCTCGACTTCTTCGCCGCGCATCCCAAGGGGGTCTAGAGCATTTTCTTCACGCGAGCCGGGATCCACCTCGCTGGAAAATGCTCGAGCGGCTGGGCGCCGTCCCGGCGACGGCGTGGCCCGGTTGCAACGCCGAACCTGCGATCGTGCGGTGCCCGCGATCGGAGGCGGCGGATCGGCCGCGATCCGTGCATGGTCCGTTTGCCGGCGAACCGCGTCGGCGGAGGAGGCTTGCGTGCCGGTGTCGGGTTGGAAGGTGGCGCTCGTGGGCGCAGCGGTGGCGTGCGCCGCGCACGGAGCCGCCCGGGCGGGCTCGGCCGCGCAGCCGGGCCAGACCGTCGGCCTGCCGGCCGGGTTTCCGCTGGCGGAGGGGCTGTACCTCATCGACACGTCGAGCTTCGGCGTGCGCGACACGCGACCCCGCGACTCGGAACTCAACGTCAACCTGCCGTCCATCATCTGGGCGACGCCGTGGCGGGTGCTGGATGCCCGGCTCCAGTTCACGGTGCTGCAGCCGGTGACCGCGACGGCGCCGAACGGCGCGCGCTACCAGAGCGGGTTCGGCCAGACCCTGCTCGCGGCCCAGCTCGCCTGGGATCTCGGCCAGCATGTCGGCGTCAGCTACCTGCTCGGCGCCTACCTGCCGAGCGACACCAAGGTGGTGATCCGGAACCCGGTGCTGCACCAGCGCTTCGCCGCGACCTACAACGGCGACGGCTGGAACCTGACGGCGCATTTCCTCTACGGGATCTTCTTCGACACCACCTCGCCCACCGGCACGTACTACCCGGACTTCCTCAACCTCGACCTGACCGCGACGAAGAAGTTCGGCAAGCTCGAGGTCGGTGCCGTCGCCTTCGGCTCCACCGACCTGCCGACTGGCCGGGCGAGCTACCAGCGTCAGGGCCAGTTCGCCGTCGGCGCCCTCGTCGGCTACAATTTCGGGCCGGTGAACCTGCAGGCCTACGTCACCCGGGACGTCGCCGAGCGCAATTACGGCGGCTTCGACACCCGCGGCTGGCTGCGGGCGATCGTGCCGCTGGGCAAGCTCGACGATCAGCCGGGCGACAAGACGGACGGGCCGCAGCCCGAGCCGCTGCTCGCCAAGCACTGACGCCGGCGCGGCGGGGGGCTCACACCGCAACGTTGTCGATCAGACGGGTCTTGCCGAGATAGGCGGCGGCGAGCACGCGGGCCGGGCCGTCGACGCGGGCGAGCGGGGCCAGCGTCGCCGCATCGCAGACGGCGAGGTACTGCACGGCGAATCCCGCGGCCTCCAGCGCGGCGATCCCGCGCGCGATGGCAGGTGCCGTCTCGCCGCCGTCCCGCGCCTGCGCCGCGATGTCGGACAGGACCGCGTGGAGCTTCGGCGCGGTCGCCCGCTCGGCCGGCGCGAGGTAGCGGTTGCGCGAGGACAGGGCGAGGCCGTCGGCCTCGCGGATCGTCGGCATGCCGTGGATCGCGACGTCGAGGTCGAGGTCGGCGACCGCGCGCCGAATCACCTGCAGCTGCTGGAAATCCTTCTCGCCGAACAGGGCGGCATCCGGCCGGACCTGGTTGAGCAGCTTCGTCACCACGGTGGCCACGCCCGAGAAGTGGCCGGGGCGGAAGGCGCCGCACAGCCCCTCGGTGAGGCCGCCCACCTCGATGCGGCTCGAAAACCCCGGCGGGTACATGGCGGCCGCCTCCGGCATCCAGGCCGCGTCCGTCCCGGCCTGCGCCAGCAGGGCGAGGTCGCTCGCGGCGTCGCGCGGATAGCGGGCGAAATCCTCGCTCGGGCCGAACTGGGTCGGATTGACGAAGATGCTCGCCACCACGCGCTCGCCCAGGGTCCGCGCATGCGCGATCAGCGCGAGGTGGCCGCGATGCAGCGCGCCCATGGTCGGCACCAGCACGACGCGGTCGCCGGCTGCGCGCCACGCGGCGACCGTCTCGCGCAAGCGGGCGAGATCGGTGATGGCCTGCGTCTCGGGGGTGGGATGGGCTGGCATGGCGGGCTCCGGCGGCGGCGTCGAGCGCTGCCTTAAGCGCCCTCTTCGCCGCATGCCAGCATGCGCCTGCGATCTGCGCCGACCCTGCCGAAACGATGATGCATCCGGGCCGTGCCTTGCGTCCAAGAATGCACGTCTGCAGACGCGGTGAAGCGGCGCGGATTCGCGGCGACCTCAGGTCCCCGCTTCTGGTGGAACAAACTCGCCGCGCTCATCGGCAATACGGCAGCAGGGGCCGGCCGAACGGGTCGTCGACGCCCGGCGGGGGCGTGAGGCCGTAATAGCTCGGCTTCGACAGGCCGTAGGACGAGCCGACGTAGCTCGGATCGTCGGGCGCGTTGGTCGGCACCGGCGCGCGGCGCGGCAGGCAGGCGACCCGGCGCGGGGGCGGGGCGGCGTGAAGCAGGACGCCGTCGCTGCCGTCGCCGTGCGGGAAGTAGCGCGGCGCGCTCGCGACGGGTCCGCCATAGGCCGGCCCCGGCTCGGGGGCGAACAGGTCGGCCGCGCCGGCGGGCCCCACGGCGAAGCCGCAGAGGAAGCAGGCCCGGATCATCGCTCTCGCGCGCATGCGCCCGTCGTCCCCCGACCCGCGGAAACCGGGCACACGGTGCCAGTGTCGGCGCACAGGGTGAACCGATCGTTACCGATCGGCCAACGCGACCAGCCGGGCCTGGAGCACCGTGACGAGGTCGGCGGTTGCGAGCCGCAGCTGCAGGCCGCGCCCGCCGCCGTTGACGTGGATCTCGGTGCGGCCGGCGAGCGATCCCGCATCGATCAGCACCGGCACCCGGCGCTTGGCTCCGAGCGGGCTGATCCCGCCGACGTGGTAGCCGGTGATCCGCTCCGCCTCCGGCGGCTTCAGCATCGACGCCGCCTTGCCGCCCATCGCGGCGGCGACCCGCTTCATCGCCACCTCCCAATCGGAGGCGATGAGCAGGCAGACCGGCTGGCCGTCGACGGCGGCCATCAGGGTCTTGAGGATGCAGCCCGGCGCGACGCCGAGCGCCTCGGCCGCCTGCAGGCCGATGCGCGGCGCCTCCGGGTCGTAGGCGTAGCCCACCATCGCGTAGGCGATGCCGGCCTTGTCCAGCGCCCGCGAGGAGGGGGTCGCCCGCGGCGTCGCCTTGGCCATCACACCGCCTCCGCCAGGATGCGGCCGATCTCGGCATGGGCGGCGTCCCGCGCGGCCGGCGGCGCCTCCGAGCCGGTCAGGAACACACCCGCGAAGATCGGCGCACGGCCCGGCGGGTGCAGGATCGCCACGACGTTCGACGTCGCGTTGTCGCCGCTGCCGGTCTTGTCGCCGACCGGCCAGGCGGGCGGCAGGCCGGCACGGAGCTTGGCCCCGCCGGTCTCGCAGGCGACCATCCAGGCTTCCAGCCGCGCCCGGTGCGGCGGGGCCAGCGCGTCGCCGAGGAGGCAGCGGTCCAGCGTCCGGGTGATCGCGGCCGGGCTGGTGGTGTCGCGCGGATCGCCGGGCAGGGCGGTGTTGAGGGTCGGCTCGGTCCGGTCGAGGCGGGTGACCGCGTCGCCCTGCCCGCGCAGCCAGGCGGTGAGCGCCGCCGGTCCGCCCAGCGCGTCGAGGAGCAGGTTGGCCGCGGTGTTGTCGCTCCGGACGATCGCCGCCGCGCAGAGCCCATCGACGGACATCTCCGCACGGCCGCCGCCGGCCGCATCCAGGGCCGAGCGCGTGACCGGGGCGTAGCTCTGCAGATCGTCCGCCCCGTAGGCGATGCGCCGATCGAGTGTTTCGCGGCCGGCGGCGACGCGGGCCAGGATCGCCGCCGCCGCCAGCACCTTGAAGGTGCTGCACAGCGCGAACGCTTCGTCCGCGCGGTGGCCGAGGAACACGCCCGTCGCGTCGCGGAACGCCACGCCGACCCGACCGCCGAGGCGCGCCTCGAGCGCCCCGATGCGCCTGGCGGCGGCGCCGAGGCGATCGGCGGCGCGGGCGGAGAGCGCCGGCCCGGCGAGCGCCAGGCCGGCGACGACCGCGCGACGGGTATGGGCCATGGCGTGCTCCCTTCGGACGGGTTTCGCGGCCCCGCGGTTTGCGCAACGTCGTTTGCCGAGGCAAGACCCTTTCGCCGGGATGCGGCCGATCGATGACGGCCGCCCCCGCGCCGATGGGCGGATGCCGAGAAGCCCCGGGCCCCCATCAGCGATCCGAGCATGAGCGATCCGAGCATGAGCGATCCGACTATGAGCGATCCCCCCACCCTGTTCGCCCCGGCCTCCGGCTTCGGGCGCGCCGCCATCGCGGTGATCCGCGTCAGCGGCCCGGCCGCCGGTGCCGTGCTCTCGGCGCTCGCCGGCCCGCTGCCGGCGCCGCGCCGCCTCTCGCTGCGGACGCTGCGCGACCCCACCGACGGCGCCATCCTCGACCGGGCGCTGATCGCTTGGATGCCCGGGCCGAGCACGGTCACCGGCGAGGACATGGCGGAGCTGCACCTGCATGGCGGCGTCGCGGTGCGGGCCGGCGTGATCCGCGCGCTCACCGCCTTTCCCGGCTGCCGCCCGGCCGAAGCCGGTGCCTTCACCCAGCGGGCCGTGCTCAACGGCCGGATGGACCTGACCGAGGCCGAGGGCGTCGCCGACCTGATCGAGGCCGAGACCGAGGCTCAGCGCCGTCAGGCCCTGCGCCAGCTCGACGGCGCCCTCGGCCGGCAGGTCGCGGCCTGGCGCGACGAGGCGATCGATTGCCTGGCCGCCGCCGAGGCGGCGCTGGATTTTTCCGACGAGGGCGACGTTGACGACGCGGCCTTGGATCGCGCCCTGTTCGACCGCGCCGCCCGCCTGCGTGCCGCCATCGCCGCGGCGCTCGCCGACGGGCGGCGCGGCGAGCGGGTGCGCGAGGGGTTCTGGGTCGTGCTCGCCGGGCCGCCGAACGCCGGCAAGTCGACGCTGCTCAACGCGTTGAGCCGGCGCGACGCGGCCATCGTCTCGCCGGTGCCGGGCACCACCCGGGACGCGATCGAGGTGCGGCTCGATCTCGGCGGCCTGCCGGTGATGCTGGTCGACACCGCGGGCCTGCGCGAGACGCACGATCCGGTCGAGGCCGAGGGCATCCGGCGCACCCGCCGCCGGATGGCGGAAGCCGACCTCGTCCTGATGCTGGTGCCGCCGGGCCCGGAGGCGACCGAGCCCGCGGCGACCGGCCGGGTGCTGCGCGTGCGGACGAAGGCGGACCTCGCCGACGGGTCTGGCGGCGGCCTCGCCGTGTCGGCGCTGACGGGGCAGGGGATGCCGGCGCTGCTTGATGCCATCGCCGCGGAGGCCGAGGCTGCGCTCGGCGGCGGCGATGCGCTCATCACCCGCGAACGCCACCGCGACGCCCTGGAGCGCTGCGTCGCCCATCTCGACCGGCTGCCCGCCGTCGCGGCGATGCCGGAACTGGTGGCCGAGGATCTGCGCCTGGCCGTCCGCGCGCTCGGCGAGGTCGGCGGCCATGTCGGGATCGAGGCGGTGCTCGATCGCCTGTTTTCCGGCTTCTGCATCGGCAAGTAGCGCGGTTTTCCCCCTTCCTTGCGCGGAGCGAGGGGCGGCTCGATGCTGTCGCGCTGAACAGGCTGCGTGCGCGTCGCGCGGGCTGGTCGCCCAAGGCGATGTCGACGGACGACGCCGACGATGTCGACCCTGTCACCGGCTTACGCGAAACACGCCCGATGTTTCACGTGAAAACCCGATCGCGTGTCACGAGCGGGTCAGGAACATCCCGGTGAGCAGGAAGCCGAAGCCGGCGAGGCCGAAGACGCCTTCCTTGCGCTGGCTCGGATCGATGAAGTGGGCGACGGCCCCGCCGGCGCAACAGAGCGCACCCAGGCCGATGGTGATGATGTGCATCGTCTCGATCCTCGTTGGTCGCCCTCGCACGTGCGAGGTCTGCGATGTCACGAAATCCCGGGTGGCCGGGACGGACGCCGTTGTCCGTTCATAAGTCGTTCACAGATCGTCGATGACACGCGATCGTGAGTCCCGCAAGGGGTTTCATCTAGGGTCGGTATCGAAATTCGCCACGTTCGACTGCCGAACGTAGTCGGCCATCGTGCGGCAAGGCTCGGGCCGGGTGGATCGACTGATCGAATGCAGTATTCGTTGCCGAAGGCGACGGCACCGTGCCTCTGGATGGGGCACGATCGATGCGATCCCGCTCAGCGGATCCCGGGCGATTGACCTTTCCGCAGCGCGGCGGCACATCCCGCGGATGCATGAGACGTCTCCACAGGCCTTCGATGTCCTCGTCGTCGGCGGCGGCCATGCCGGCGTCGAGGCGGCGGCGGCCGCCGCCCGGTGCGGCGCACGCACCGCCCTGGTCACGCACGATCCGGCGACCATCGGCGCGATGTCGTGCAATCCGGCGATCGGCGGCCTCGGCAAGGGCCATCTCGTGCGCGAGGTCGACGCCCTCGACGGCTTGATGGGCCGGGTCGCCGACGCGGCCGGCATCCAGTTCCGGCTGCTCAACCGGCGCAAGGGCCCGGCGGTGCGCGGGCCGCGCACCCAGGCCGACCGCAAGCTCTACGCGGCGGCGATGCAGGCGGCGGTGGCCGAGACCCGGAACCTGACCGTGGTCGCAGGCGCCTGCGAGGATCTGGTGGTGCGGGACGGGCGCGTCGCCGGGATCGTGCTCGGCGACGGGCGGACGCTCAGCGGCGGCGCGGTGGTGCTCACCACCGGCACCTTCCTGCGCGGGTTGATCCATATCGGCCCGGTTCAGATCCCGGCCGGCCGCGTCGGCGAGGCGCCGGCGGTCGGGCTGGCCCGGACCCTCGACCGGCTCGGCTTCCGGCTCGGGCGCCTGAAGACCGGCACCCCGCCGCGCCTCGACGGCCGCACCATCGACTGGTCAAGATTGGAGATGCAGGAGGCCGACGCCGAGCCGGTGCCGTTCTCGACCCTGACCGAGCGGATCACCACCCCGCAGATCCGCTGCGGCATCACCCGGACGACGCAAGCGGTCCACGACCTGATCCGCGAGACCCTGCACCTGTCGCCGATGTATTCCGGCGGCATCAGCAGCCGCGGCCCGCGCTACTGCCCGTCGATCGAGGACAAGGTGGTGCGCTTCGGCGACCGCGAGGGCCACCAGATCTTCCTCGAGCCCGAAGGCCTCGACGACCCGACGATCTACCCGAACGGCATCTCCACCGCGCTGCCGGAGGCGGTGCAGCACCGGCTCGTCGCCCTGATCCCGGGCCTGGAGGCGACGCGGATCCTGCGGCCGGGCTACGCCATCGAGTACGATTACGTCGACCCGCGCGAGCTCGATGCCGGGCTTCAGGCCGAGCGCCTGCCGGGCCTGCTGCTCGCCGGGCAGATCAACGGCACCACCGGCTACGAGGAGGCGGCGGGGCAGGGGCTGGTCGCCGGGATCAACGCCGCACGGATCGCCGGCGGCGCGGCGGTGGCGACCTTCGACCGGGCCGAATCCTACCTCGGCGTGATGATCGACGACCTCGTCACCCATGGGGTGAGCGAGCCCTACCGCATGTTCACCTCGCGCTCGGAGTATCGCCTGAGCCTGCGCGTCGACAACGCCGACGAGCGCCTGACCCCGCGCGGGGCCGCGCTCGGCTGCGTCGGGACCCGGCGGGCGGCGCACTTCGCCGCGTCGCAGGCGGAGCTGTCGGCGGTGCGCGCCCGCCTCGACGCGCTGACCCTGACGCCGACCCAGGCGCAGGCCCACGGCCTCGCGCTCAACCAGGACGGCATCCGCCGCACCGCCTTCCAAATTCTCTCCTATCCCGATCTGGACTGGGGCCGCTTGGCCTCGGTCTGGCCCGAGCTGAGCGCGGTCTCGCCGCGGATCGCCCAGCGCCTGCGGACGGATGCGACCTACGCGGTCTATCTCGACCGGCAGAATGCCGACATCGCCGCCTTCCGCCGCGACGAGGCGGTGAGCCTGCCGGTTCGGCTGGATTACGGGCGCATCGCCGGGCTCTCCAACGAGATGCGGATCAAGCTCGAGACCGTGCGGCCGGGAACCCTGGGGCAGGCGGCGCGGATCGAGAGCGTCACCCCGGCCGCGCTTACGCTGCTCGCCGCGCATGCGCGGCGTCGCGAGGCGGTGGCATCGTGAGGATGGTCCTAGCCGCAACGCGCGTCTTCCCTCCCCCCTCTGCGGGGGAGGGTACCCTGCGGAGCAGGGGGGGAGAGGGGAGCTCCGTTTCCGGAAAGGGCGCTCCCCTGTCCCGACCCTCGCTGACGCGAGGCCCACCCTCCCCCGCAGGGGGGGGAGGGGAACCCGCGGATGTCGTCCGAAGCCTTCCTGGGGCCTCGCGATGAGCGCCGATCGCGACCGCGTGCTCGCCGCCGCGAATGTTTCACGTGAAACAGCGCAACGGCTCGATCTCTACGTGGCGCAGCTGGCGCGCTGGCAGACGATCAAGAACCTGGTCGGGCCGGCGACCCTGGCCGAGGTCTGGACGCGGCACGTGGCCGATGCGCTGCAGCTGCTCGACCTGATGCCGGAGGCGCGCCGCTGGCTCGACCTCGGCTCGGGCGCCGGCATCCCCGGGCTTATCCTCGCCATCGCCGGGCCGCCCGGCATCCGCGTCGACCTCGTCGAGAGCAACGCCCGCAAGTGCGCCTTCCTGACCGAGGCGGCCCGGGTCACCGGGGCGCCGGTAACGGTCCACAACGCGCGGATCGAGGCGGTGATCGGCGATCACCAGGGGGTCGACGTGGTCTGCGCCCGGGCGCTCGCGCCGCTCGACCAGCTTCTCGCCTGGACCGAGCCACTGTTGAAAACGGGCACCACCGGGCTGTTTCCGAAGGGACGGGAAGCGGTTGCGGAATTGACCGATGCCGCGGCGCGGTGGACAGTCGGCCACGATCTCATTCCGAGCCGAACCGAGTCGGCCGCCCGGATCGTCCGCGTCACCGCCCTCGCTCCCAAGAGCCCCTAGCTCTCGAGAGCCTGCCACTCCCCCAAGCGTTCCCGTCTCCCAGGCGCCCATGACAAGCGACGCGACTCCCCATCCCGCTGCCGATGCCGCGCCCGCGCGGCCGCTCCGGGTGCTGGCGCTGGCCAACCAGAAGGGCGGCGTCGGCAAGACCACGACGGCGATCAACCTCGGCACCGCGCTCGCGGCGATCGGCGAGCAGGTTCTGGTGATCGACCTCGACCCGCAGGGCAACGCCTCGACCGGGCTCGGCATCGACCGGCGCGCCCGCCGGGTCTCGACCTACGAGGTGATGGCGGGCGAGGCGTCGCTGGCCCAGGCCGTGGTGCCCACCGCGGTTCCGCGCCTGTCGGTGGCGCCCTCGACCATGGACCTGCTCGGCCTGGAGCTGGAGCTGGCCTCGCTGCCCGACCGGGCGCACCGCCTGCGCAACGTGCTGCGGGGCCTGCGCGACGCGAACGCGACGCGCGACGTCAGCTACGTGCTGATCGACTGCCCGCCCTCGCTGAACCTGCTGACCATCAACGCGCTCGCCGCCGCCGATGCGGTGCTGGTGCCGCTGCAATGCGAGTTCTTCGCGCTCGAGGGCCTGAGCCAGCTGCTGCGCACCGTCGAGCAGGTGCGCGGCGCCTTGAACCCGAAGCTGACGATCCAGGGGATCGTGCTGACGATGTTCGATCCGCGCAACAACCTGTCGACGCAGGTGGTAGCGGACGTGCGCGGCTTCATGGGCGAGAAGGTCTACGAGACCATGATCCCGAGGAACGTCCGCGTGTCGGAAGCGCCCTCGCACGGCAAGCCGGTGCTGCTCTACGACCTGAAATGCGCGGGCTCGCAGGCCTACCTGCGGCTCGCCTCGGAAGTGATCCAGCGCGAGGGCCGGGTGCCGGCGGCGGCGTGAGCAGTCGCGACCCGCCCGTTTCGGCGGGCGGATGCGGCCCGGGACGGTTCAGGTGTACGGCGTAACGATGCGTAACGGAGTGAGTGGGTGAGCGGGATGGCGGACGAGGTGGCACGGCCCCGGCTGGGGCGGGGGCTCGCGGCCCTGATCGGCGATTTCGGGGATGCGGGCAACGAGGCGGGCAAGGTGCAGGCGCAGCGTAAGGTCGCGGTCGAGTTCCTGCGACCGAACCCGCGCAACCCGCGCCGCAGCTTCAGCGAGACCGACCTCGACGAGCTCGCCGCTTCGATCCGCATGCGCGGCATCATCCAGCCGATCGTGGTGCGGGCGCTCGGCGAGGTGCCCGGCACGTTCGAGATCGTGGCGGGCGAGCGCCGCTGGCGCGCGGCCCAGCGGGCCGGGCACGACGAGGTGCCGGTGGTGGTGGTCGAGATCGACGACCGCGCCTCGCTCGAGTTCGCGATCCTGGAGAACATCCAGCGCGCCGACCTCAACGCCATCGAGGAGGCCTCCGGCTACGAGCGGCTGATGAGCGAGTTCTCCTATACGCAGCGCGAGCTTGCCGAGATCCTGGGCAAGAGCCGCAGCCACCTCGCCAACACCCTGCGCCTGCTCAACCTGCCGGCGAAGGTGCAGGAGCGGCTGGTCGCGGCCGAGATCACCGCCGGCCATGCCCGCGCGCTGCTCGGCGTGCGCGCGCCCGAGCTGGTGGCCAAGCGCATCGTCGAGGAGGGGCTGACGGTGCGCGACGTCGAGGCGATCGCCGCGTCCGAGCAGCAGCCCGACGACGTGTCGCGGCCCGGCCGGCCGCGTGGGCTGACCGAGAAGACCGCCGAGGTGCGCTCGCTGGAAAGCCGCCTCGCCCTGGCGCTCGGCCTCGGCGTGACCCTGAAGGCGAAGTCGTCCGAGGCCGGCGAGATCCGGATCCGCTACGGCACGGCCCAGGAATTCGAGGATCTCTGCCGCCGCTTCCAGGTGCCCGACGCCGGCTGACCGGCCGACGCCGGACGCCTCATCGCGGCGTCCGGATCTCTTGCCCCCGCGTCCGATCCCGGGACGGATGCGGGGCCGAGCCTTGTGGCGGCGGCGTGCGCGCGCCTAGAAGCGGGCTGCGTCCACCGTCCGGGAGCGCGTTCCATCGGTCCACGCCGTGGCGTTGCGGCGGGGCCTGCAGGCTCGCATTCGGGCCTCGGTGCCGGCCTCCGGCCGTTCGCGCGGCCCGTTCCATCCTTCGCACGGACACCTCCATGCCCCGCCTACGCACGATGATCCTGGCCGCAGGCCTTCTCGCGATCCCCGGTCTCGGCCTTGCCCAGACCAGCTCCATCCGCGAGGCGCTGAAGCAGAACTGCACCGGCGATTACCTCGAGCATTGCAGCGAGCACCCGCCCGGCGGCCCGGCGGTGGAGGCCTGCTTCCGGGCCAACCTGAGCAAACTGTCGCCCGAATGCGCCGCGGCGATCGCCCTCTACAAGCGCGAGACCAAGGGCCGGCGGATCTCCGAGGGGCGGTGAGCCGGCCCCGGGCCGCCAGCCGCGCCGGTCCGGGAGCAGATCGCGCACCGCCTCGGACGGGCGGCACGGACGGACGCCGCCCGGGGCGACGTCGATCTGGGGGCTCCGGCGGCCGTCGCGTCAGCGATGGCGTTCGTCATCGGTAAGGATTCGGCAGGTGTCGAGGGCGGACAGGGCCGGCGCGCAGACGTCCGGGTGGCCCTGGCAGCAATCGCGCATCAGGAACTGGATCAACCCGCCGAGCGCCGGGTAGGCCGCGCTGTAGAGGATCGAGCGGCCCTCGCGCCGGGACGCGATCAGCCCGGCATGCGCGAGTTCCTTCACGTGGAACGAGAGGTTCGAGGTCGAGACGCCGACCGCGCCGGCGAGGGCACTGGCCGCGACGCCCTCCGGCCCCGCGGTCACGAGATGGCGCACGATCCGCAGGCGGTGCGCCTGGGCGAGCGCGCCGAAGGCGGCCAGAGCTTGCGCTTCGTCCATCGTCGGTCCAATATTTCAATGAATATTGAAACATAACGGACGCCCGACGCGTGGACAAGCCGCCCTTCGCCGATCTGCCCAACATCGCCGCCGAGCACTTCGCCGTGCCGACGCCGGGCACCCTCGCGCCGAAGACCAGCTTCGCCCATCCGCCGCGATTCCTCATCCTGTACGGATCGCTGCGCGCGCGCGCCTTCAGCCGGTTCCTGGCCGAGGAGGCGGCCCGCCTGCTCGCGGCGATGGGTGGCGAGGCGCGGATCTATCACGCCGACGGCCTGCCGCTGCCGGACGACGCCACCGCCGACCATCCGAAGGTCCGGGAGCTGCGCGCCGCCTCGCTGTGGTCGGAGGGGCAGGTCTGGGTCAGCCCGGAGCGCCACGGCACGCTCACCGGCGTGATGAAGAGCCAGATCGACTGGCTGCCGCTCTCGGAGGGCTCGGTGCGCCCGACGCAGGGGCGCACGCTCGCGGTGATGCAGGTCTCGGGCGGCTCGCAATCGTTCAACGCCGTCAACGCCCTGCGCGTGCTCGGGCGCTGGATGCGGATGATCACCATCCCCAACCAGTCCTCGGTGCCCGCCGCCTACACGCAGTTCGACGAGGCCGGCCGGATGAAGCCGGGGCCGCTCTAAGACCGCGTCGTCGACGTCTGCGAGGAGCTCTACAAGTTCACGCTGCTCACCCGCGAGCGGGCCGACCTCCTGGTCGACCGCTATTCCGAGCGGAAGGAGCGGGCGCCCGCGCGCCTCGATGCGGTGGCCGCCGACATCGGGTTCGCCAAGCCGTAGGTAGCGGCCCGGCGGGGCTTCGGCCGGATCACGCAGCGTGATCCGGCGCGGCGGTCGCTCGTCAAGCCGGATCGGCGCCGATCGGCGGGCTTTGCTTGCGCGATCCGGGCCTCAGCCCCGTCGCCGCGCCGCCTGCGTCGCGATCCGCAGCAGGGCGGAGGAGGCGTGGGCGTGGGCCAGGACCGGATCGGAGCGGCGGCAGGCCAGGATCGCGTCCTGGAGGATCTGCACCGCCTGGCGCAGGGTGTTGGGGCTCCAGCGGGCGAGCTGCGTCTCGATGCTGCCCTTGCGCTTGAAGTGCAGGCCGCGCCAGCTCGCGACCATCAGGCTCGGCGCCTTGTCGCCGCCCTCGATCCGCACGGCGAGCAGCTGCAGCGCATGGCGCAGGCCGGAGCCCAACATCGCCGAGGGGTCGAGGCCCTCGTGGCGGAAGCGGCGGATGTCGCGCTCCACCACGTCGCCTTGGCCCGCGAAGGCGGCGTCGATCAGGGTGTTGAGCTGGCTGCCGGCGACGTCGCTCACCACCGCCTCGACGTCGTCGAGCCCGACGGTTCCGGTGCCGGCCGCGTAGAGCGCGAGCTTCTCGATCTCGGCGAGGCTCGCCCGGCGGTCGCCGCCCAGGCTTTCGGCCAGCAGGGTGCGGGCGTCGCGGTCGATGCGCAGGCCGCGCGCCTCCAGCGTCCGGTCGATCAGGTCGGCGATCGCGCGGGCGTCGTCGGCGTAGCATGGGATCGCCAGCGCCTTGGCCGACTTCTCGCACAGCGTGCGCAGCGGCGCGGTCTTGGCCAGATCGCCGGCCTCGATCACGATGCGCGTGCCCTGGATCTCGCCCTTGAGCAGCGCCTCGACGGCGGGCGCTATCGGCCGGCTCGTCGGGCGCACCCAGATCGCGCGCTTGTCGCCGAACAGCCCGACGGTGCCGGCCTCGTCGACGAGCCGGCCGGGATCGCCGGCGAGCACGTCGCCGTCGATCCGCACCAGGGCGAACGGGTCGCCCGGATCGGTGACGAAGCCCTCGGCGAGCTGCTTGGCGCGCTCGGCGACCAGCCCGGTATCGGGGCCGAACAGCAGGATCACCGGCATGCGCGGGTCCGGCCCGCGCCGCAGCAACCCATCGATCTCGCCGGCCTTGACCGCGGTCACGCCCGGGCTCCCCGCCCGATCCTCAAGGCTTGGCCGAGAGCACCGAGGCGAGGCGGGTCTTGATCTGGTCGGCCAGCACCGAGGCGAGGCGGATCTCGGCGTCGCGGGCGGCGCGCAGGGATGCGAAGCGCTGCACCGAGCGGTCATAGGTCGCGGTCGAGGTCGCCACGCCCTCGGTGACGATCTTGGTGCCGTCGAGGTTTTCGAGGCTGTACTTGACCACGCCGACGATGGTGCCGGCCTCGGCGCGGCCCGTGGTGGTCGAGACGATCGGCGTCTGTACCGACTCGCTGCCCTGCAGCTTCAGCCGGTAGCGCTTCGGCCCGGGCTGGCCGGAGCCGTCGAGGGCGAAGATCAGCTCGCTGCGCAGGTAGTGCCCGATGCGCTCCTGGTCGCGCGCCATCGCGATGTCGTCGACCTGGATGCCGGCGAGCAGCGCGGGCAGCGACTCGCCGGACGCCGTCGGCCCGTAGAGTGGGCGGAAGCAGGCCGAGAGGTTGAGCGCGAGGCCTGCGACGCAGGCGAGACGGGCCGCCCGCGCCGCGGCGCGAGCCGTCGCGGTCCCGATCGTTGTGTCCGCCATCCGCCTCATCCGCCCGCCGCAATCCGTCTCGTCCAGGGTTCTTTAGCGCGAGCGAACGGCCCGGCGCCACGACCCTACGCGCGATCCCTTACGATTCGTCTGCGGCGGGAGTTGGGTCGCCGAGGTCGGCGACCGCGGGCCGCGGAGGCCGGACGCGTCGCGCCGCGGCGAAGCCGAAGACGTCGGCGGGAACGCTCCCCGGGGGGCGTCGACCGGCCGCTTCGGCGCCTGCGGGCGCGGCCGTCCCGCTGCGCGCCAGCGACGATCGAGACCGCCCGCGGCGTCTCGGGACGTGCCGGTCTCGGGCCGTGCCGGGCCGACACGCAGGCGGTGCAGCCGCCGCCGGAGCGTTGACGCGCGCGGCGACGCGGACCGGGTGGCACGCGCGAAACCTCACGACGGGGGCGCGGCGCGCGCGGGCATGCTTCCCGGTCACGCACGCGCGATCGTCACGACGGCATCGTCGCAATCGCGTGCCGAGACGGGTACGGATCCGGGATTTCCCACGGATCGCGGCCCTCTAGAACTCGAGGCCGGGGCTTTTCAGGGCGTCGGCCTCGCGGCTGCAGAAGGCCTGATCCGGGGGCTTGCGCTCGCCCGCCAGCACCTTGGCGAGCTCGGCCCGCGCCCGGTCGAGATCGGCCCGGAAGGCGGCGTCGCCGACGAGCGCCGCGAAGATCACCGAGCCGTTGGTGCGCCCGGCGGCGACGTCGCTCAGCCAGTGCACGCCGCAGACCACGCGGCTCTCGCCGTAGGCCCGGCCGCGGGCGAGGATGGCGGTGGCCTTCTCGGGCACCAGCGCGGCCATGATCAGGGCGTAGGCCCAGCCCTGGGTGGCGTGGCCCGACGGATAGCTGAAGCTGTCGGCGAGCGCCTGGGTCCGCTGCACGCAGATCGGCGCCTCGTTGCCGACGAAGGGGCGCAGGCGCCGGTAATGCACCTTCGGCCCGCGGGTGCCGGCGGCGATGTCGAGGCGCGCGCGCTCGAACAGGGTGATCACCGCCGGCACGCGGGCCTGGTCGATGCGGGTGCCGAGCACGCAGGCGAAGGTCTCGAGGATCGCGGCCGCGCCCTCGGCCACGTCGGTGGCGGCCATCTCCCAGCGCGGCGTGCCCTTCATCGCCCGCGTGGCGTTGAAGGCGGCGCGGTCGGCCGCCTCCAGGGTCGAGTGGCTCGCCGGCGGCGCCGGCAGGATCTGGACGGTGTCGGGCACGCCCGTGCCGGTCAGGTACGGCTTGTGCGCCGGCTTGTCCGGGCGGACCGGGTCGGCGGCGACGGAGGGCGCCGACGGCTCGGCCGTGGCCGGGGTCTCGGCATGCACGGCGGGAGCGAGGAGCGCGAGGAGCGCCAGGGCGATCGGGAAACGCGGCATCGGGTCCGTCCTCCGGGGCGGGCGAGGCCCAAGCCATAACGCCCGGACGTTGAACGGGATACGACGGCACCGCGACTTTTCCGATCGCGGCCTCACCTCTTCCCTCTCCCGCTTGAGGGGGGGAGGGAAGAGCCGCCCCCTCAGAACCCGGACGGCGCCCGCAGGTGCCATTCGGTCGCGCCCTGGAACGCCTGCCCGATGCGCAGGGCCAGCGCTTCGTCGTAGCCGCGGCCGACGATCTGCAGCGAGAGCGGCAGGCCGCCGCGCGAGACGCCGTTCGGCAGGCTGAGGCCGCACAGGTCGAGCAGGTTGGCGAAGCGCGTGAAGCGGGAGGGCAGGTGCAGCTCGTCGACCTCCGCCAGGGGCACGGCCGCGGTCTCGGTGGTCGGCGTCAGGATCGCGTCGATCCCGTCCCAGGCGCCCGCGAGGTCGCGCTTGAGCGCGTCGCGGCGCTCGAGCGTCGCGAGGTACTCCTGCGCCGACAGGGTGCGGCCGCCGAGGATGCGCGCGCGCACCGCGTCGCCGAGCGGCGCGGCCGCGTCCTCGGCGAGCGCGCCGTTGACGAAGTAGGCCTCGGCGTTGGTGATCCCGCTCATCGCCACGAGGTCGGCGAAGCGGAACGGCAGCGCGACGTCGACGATCTCCGCGCCGAGCCCGGACAGCACGTCGAGGGAGGCATCGTAGGCGGCCAGCATCTCGGCCGAGCAGCCGTCCCGCTCGGCCTCCGGCATCCGCGCGAGCCGCAGGCCGCGCACGCCGCGGTTCAGGGTCGGGAACGGGTCGACGGGCAGGATGCCGCGGGTCGCCGGGTCGAGCGGATCGGGGCCGGAGATCGCCGCGTAGAGCAGCGCGGCGTCGGCGACGCTGCGGGCGAGCGGGCCGGGGGTGTCGAGGGTCGCGCTGAGCGGGACGATGCCGTGGGTCGAGACCCGGCCGACGGTGACCTTCAGCCCGGTCAGCCCGCAGAAGGCCGCGGGCAGGCGCACCGAGCCGCCGGTATCGGTGCCGATGCCCCAGGGCGCCATCCGCGCCGCCACCGCGACGCCGGTGCCGCTGCTCGATCCGCCGGGCGTGCGGGCGACCGCGAGGTCCCACGGGTTCCACGGGGTGCCGAGATGCGGGTTGGTGCCCCAGCCGCCATAGGCGAACTCCACCGTGTGGGTCTTGCCGAGCACGATCATCCCCTGCGCGATCAGGCGCCGGGCGATGGTGGCGGTGCGGGCGGCGCGCCGCGCCCGGTGGGCGGCCGAGCCGCCCATGGTGATGCGGCCCTCGAGGTCGATCAGGTCCTTCAGCGCGATCGGCACCCCATGCAGCGGCCCGACCGCGTGGCCGGAGCGGATCGCCCGGTCCGCGCCCTCGGCCGCCAGCCGCGCATCGTCGGCGAACACCTCGGTGAAGGCCTGGAGCTTCGGCTCGCGGGCGGCGATGCGGTCGAGCATCGCCGCCACGGCCTCGACCGGCGACAGCGTTTTGCCGGCAATTCTTTTTGCGAGCTCGGTCGCGGAGAGGTCGGCGATGGCGTTCGTCGTGTCGGTCATCCGGAAGGACCCTTGCTTGTCCGGTCGTCGTGGTCGGGGGCTATCCCGTCGTCCCGGGGCGCCGCTCACGCGGCCCCGGAACGACGGGGCGTCGAGCGTCGGACGCGGCTACGGCAGGCTCACCAGCGTCAGGTCGACGAACCAGCTCTGCGGCGAGACGAACCCCTTCACCTTCGGGCTCATGCCGCGGGGGTTGAGGTCGTGGACGACGTAGAGCCAGGGCGGGTCGTCGACGAGGCGCTCGTGCGCGGCCTTGGTGGCGGCCGAGATCTCGGCCGGGTCGCTTGATTCGGCGAGCGTCCTCAGGGCCTTGTCGAAGGTCGCGTCGGTCCAGTTCGGGAAGTTGAAGCCGTTGGGCGGAAACCGGTCGGCCGCGAAGTAGCGCACCATCACGCCCGCATCGGATGTGGGCGAGGAGACGTTGAGGGCGTTCGAGCCCTGCAGGCTGGCCGCGTCGGGCAGCGCCCGGCTCGAGTTCAGCAGGATCTGCCACTCGACGACGTTGAACGACACGTCGACGTCGCAGGCCTGCTTGAGGTTCTCCTGCAGGAACTCGTTCATCGGCATCGGCGACATCTGCCCCGAGCCGGAGGCCGAGATCATGATCTTCAGCGCGAGCGGGTTCCTGGCGGTGAAGCCGGCCTCGGCCAGCAGCGCCTTGCCCCGCTTCGGATCGAAGCCGTAGCGGTTCTTGGGGGTGCCGAAATCCGGGTTGCCGTCGTTGAACCAGCCGCTCGCGGCCTCCGCGGTGCCGTTGAGGAAGCTGACCACCGCCGCGCGGTCGACGCAGTAGTTCAGGGCCTGGCGCACGCGCACGTCCTTCACCGGGCTGTTGGTCGCGCCGATGTTGAAGATCCATGGCCAGACATGCGGGTAGGTGCCGGTGGTGACGGCGAAGCCCGCGGCCTTCAGCGACGGGATCGCGTCGGGCGCCGGCACCTCGATCCAGTCGACCTGGCCGGCCCGCAACGCGGCGATCCGGGCGTTGGCCTCGGGGATCGGCATCAGGCGGACCCGGTCGACCTTGGCGAGGCGGGACCTGTCCCAGTAGCCGTCGTTGCGGGCGAGATCCGCCGATTCCCGCGGCGTCACCTTGGTCAGCTTGAACGGCCCGGTGCCGGCGGCCGGCACCGCCTGCACCTTGGCCCAGTCGCGCCCGGCCTTCTCGAACGATTTCGGGGAGGTGAACAGCAGGTACACCGCCATGTAGGGGAAGTACGAGGCCACCTGCGTGGTGGTGATCTGCACCGTCCTGTCGTCGAGCTTCTTGTAGCTGCCCATGATCGGCACCCGGGCGCGGGAGATGCCGGCGCCCTGCGCCTCGAATTGCGGGCTGTCGTTCTTGAAGTAGCGGTCGAGGTTCCAGATCACCGCGTCGGCATCGAACGCTTCGCCGTCGTGGAAGCGCACGCCGTCGCGCAGGTGGAAGGTCCAGACCCGCTTGTCCTCGGCCGACTGCTCCCAGGCGGTGGCGAGCGCCGGCATCAGCCCGGCCGGCCGGTCGGTGCGGGTGAGGTCCCACTGCACCAGCCCCTCGAAGATCGGGTAGCCGAGGAAGCGCATGCCCTCGAAGCCGTTGTTGGGCATGCCGGTGGCGGTGGGAATGTCGGTCGCGGTCATCGCGATGCGCAGGACGCTCTCGGCGAGCGCCGGCGGCGCGGCCAGCGCGGTGGTGACGGCGAGGGCAGCCAGGGTACGGCCGAGCATCGTGCGGCTTCTCATGCGTGGGTCCGGGAAAGCCCCTCCGGGCGAGGGGGGAGGCCCCTGCGGGCGAGGGGGACAGTCCCTCCGGGCAAGACCTGCGCCAACGATCTTGGGTTGTGCCGCAGGACAATGGCGTCTTGGGCGTTGCGCCCGGGCCTTGCGCCGCCCTATCCCGCGGCACCACGATGGCGCCTTCGGAGGTTTCGCTCCCGGCGGGGCCTGCGGTTCCGGACCGCCAGATGAGGGATGAGCGCGTTGGCAGAGACGATGAACGGCGCCGAGAGCCTGGTCCGCACCCTGGTCGCGGGCGGCGTTGAGGTGTGCTTCACCAATCCCGGCACCTCCGAGATGCATTTCGTGGCGGCGCTCGACCGGGTCGAGGGCATGGCCTGCGTGCTGTTCCTGTTCGAGGGCGGCGCGACGGGGGCCGCCGACGGCTACGCCCGCATGGCCGACAAGCCGGCCTCGACCCTGCTCCATCTCGGCCCCGGCCTCGCCAACGGCCTGGCCAACCTCCACAACGCGCGCCGCGCCCGCTCGCCGATCGTCAACATCGTCGGCGAGCACGCCACCTATCACCGCATCCACGACGCGCCGCTGACCTCGGACATCGCCGGCTTCGCCCGGCCGGTCTCGGCCTGGCTGCGCATGGGCACCACCGCCGAGGCCATCGCCGCGGACGGCGCCGACGCGATCGCCGCGGCGCGGACCGCCCCGGGGCGGATCGCGACCCTGATCCTGCCCGCCGACACCGCCTGGAACCCGGGCACCGGCATCGCGCCCGTCCCCGCGATTCCCGAGCGCGCGCGGGCGGGCGCGGATGCGCTGCGGCGCGCCGTCGCGGCCCTGGCCTCGGGCGAGCCGGCGGTGCTGCACCTGTCCGACCGGGCGGTGCGCGGCGAGGGCCGCCGCATCGCCGCCCGCATCGCGCGGAAGACCGGCGCCAAGCTGCTGGCCATGGCCGCCAACGCCCGGATCGACCGCGGCGCCGGCACGGTGCCGATCGAGCGCCTGCCCTACCCGATCGACGCCGCGATCGAGACCCTGGCGCCCTACCGCCACGTCATCCTCGTCGGCGCGACGCCGCCGGTCGGGTTCTTCGCCTATCCCGGCAAGCCGAGCGTGCTCAGCGCGCCGGACGCCGAGACGATCGTGCTGGCGACGCCGGAGGAGGACCAGATCGAGGCGCTGGAGCGGCTGGCCGAGGCCGTCGGCGCGCCGGCGGACGAGTCGTCGGCCGCCGGCCCGCGCCCGGAGCTGCCGACCGCCGGCGCGCTCGCCGACGCCGCCATCGGCCGGGTGCTCGGCGCGCTGATCCCCGAGGGCGCGATCGTCTGCGACGAGTCGATCACCACCGGCCGCAACTTCTTCGGGCAGACCCATGCGGCCGCGCCCCACAGCTGGCTCCAGCTCGGCGGCGGCGCGATCGGCCTCGGCATCCCGATGGCGACGGGCGCCGCCATCGCCTGTCCCGGCCGCAAGGTGATCGCGCTGCAGGCCGACGGCAGCGCGCTCTACACCGCCCAGGCGCTGTGGACCCAGGCGCGCGAGCGCCTCGACGTGGTGACGCTGATCTGGTCGAACCGCTCCTACGCCATCCTGCGCCACGAGCTCGCCAACGTGGGCGCCGCCAATCCCGGCCCGAAGGCGATCGGCATGCTGACGCTGGACGACCCGGCGATCGACTGGGTCAGCCTCGCCAGGGGCTTCGGCGTCGAGGCGCGCCGCGTGGAGAATTTAGCCGACTTCATCGACGTGTTCCGCGGGGCGCTGGCCCGGCGCGGGCCGTTCCTGATCGAGGTGGCTCTGTGAGGACCGGACAGACAGCCGCCGCGTCCGTTTCGTCTCCTTCAGCCGGCGTGCCGATGCCCGAATGGCCCTCCCTTCCCCTCTCCCCGCACGCGGGGAGAGGCCCGCAGGCCCCTTGTCGTGCCTGCGGGAAGCGGTGGCGAAGCCGAAGCGGCGGTGAGGGGGCGTGGACGAACGAGGCTCCTTCGTCGAGACCCCCTCACCGTCGGCTGCCGCCTCGCCGCGACGACGACGAGGTCGTCGCGGCCCTCTCCCCGCAGGCGGGGCGAGGGGATGCGCGCGGATCTCGGCGTGATGCCTTGCCGTCGACGTCCCGGCTTGCGGCATCAGGGCAGGGGACGCGGGCGTGACCACCTTCACCCTCCCGGGCCTGTCCGCGCCCGCCGAGATCCGCGTCGACCGCCACGGCGTGCCGCATCTCCGCGCCGCGTCGCAGGACGACGTCTTTCGCGTGCAGGGGTTCAACGCCGCCCGCGACCGGCTGTGGCAGCTCGACCTGTGGCGCAAGCGCGGCCTCGGGCTGCTCGCCGCCGATTTCGGGCCGGGCTACCTCGCGCAGGACCGGGCGGCGCGGCTGTTCCTGTACCGCGGCGACATGGAGGCGGAGTGGGCGGCCTACGGGCATCCGCGCACTCGGAACATCGTCGAGGCCTTCGTCGCCGGGCTGAACGCCTACGTCGCCCTGACCCTCGAGCGCCCCGACCTGCTGCCGCCGGAATTCGCCGCCCTCGGGACGCGCCCGGCGGCGTGGGCGCCCGAGGACGTGGTCCGCATCCGCAGCCATGCGCTGGTGCGCAACGTGGCCTCCGAGGTCGCCCGCGCGCAGGTGCTGGCGCGCGCCGACGCCGAGACCGACGCCCTGCGCAAGGGCCTCAGCCCCCCGCACGCGACGATGCCGCTCGGCGATCTCGAGCCGGCGCACTGGCCGGACGACCTGCTCGACGTGGTCCGCCTCGCCACCGCGCCGGTCGGGTTCGATCCGGCCCGGCTCGCCGCCACCCGCGACGCGGCCTGGGCCTGGACCCGGGTCGACGCGCACGGGAACGTCGGGCGCGAGACGATCGCCGAAAACCCCGAGCCGGCCGGCGACGGCTCGAACGCCTGGGCGGTCGCGCCGTCGCGCAGCGCCACCGGGCGGCCGATCCTGGCGAGCGACCCGCACCGCGCCTACGCCCTGCCGGCGCTGCGCTACGTCGTCCACCTCACCGCGCCCGGGCTCGACGTGATCGGCGCCGGCGAGCCGGCGCTCCCCGGCATCAGCATCGGCCACAACGGCAAGGCCGCCTTCGGCCTGACCATCGCCCCCTTCGACCAGGAGGACCTGTTCGTCCTCGACGTCGACCCCGGCGACCCGGATCGGTTCCGGTTCGACGGCGGCTGGGCGCCGATCGAGCGGGTGCACGAGCGCATCCCCGTCCGTGGCGAGGCCGACGAGCCGGTCACGCTCGGCTTCACCCGCCACGGCCCGGTGATCTGCGAGGACCGCGCCACCGCCAAGGCCTTCGCCGTCCGCACGGTGTGGTCCGAGCCCGGCGCCGGCGCCTATCTCGGCAGCCTGGCCTATCTCGACGCCGCGACGCCGGAGGCCTTCGGCGCGGCGCTGCGGCACTGGTCGGCGCCCTCCGTCAACCAGGTCTACGCCGACGTGACCGGGCGGGTCGCGTGGTTCACGGCGGGCAAGGCGCCGATCCGCCCGAACTGGGACGGCCTGCTGCCGGTGCCGGGCGACGGCCGATACGCCTGGGCCGGGTTCCACGACGGGGGAGACCTGCCGAGCCGGATCGATCCGGGCGCCGGCTTCGTCTACTCGGCCAATGAGATGAACCTGCCGGAGGAGTACCCGGCTGAGGCGCGGAAGCTCGGCTTCGAGTGGCACGAACCGTGGCGCGCCCGGCGCATCCGCACGGTGCTGGCGCACCAGCCGCAGCACGCGCCGGCCGACTCGCAGCGGCTCCAGGGCGACGACGTCTCCGAGCCGGCGCTGCGGCTGGCGCACCTCGCCGCGACGCTGGCCGCGCCCGCCGACGCGGAGGCCCGCCGGGCGATCGCCCTGCTCGAGACCTTCGACGGGCACCTGCACGAGGGCTCGGCCTCGGCCGCGCTGGTGGAGGTGTTCTGGGTGCACCACCTGCGCCCGGCCCTGCTGCACGCCCTCGTGCCCGATCCGGAGACCCGGCGCCTGCTGCCGCCGGGCGACCTGCAGGCCCTGCTCGACCGCCTGGAGACGCCGCGCCCGCCGCTCGACCGCGCCGCCCGCGACGCGCTGGTCGAACGCACCCTGGCGGCGGCCTGGCGGGACTGCGCGGCCCGCCTCGGCCCCGATCCCGCGGCCTGGGCCTGGGGCCGCCTGCACCACGCGCTGTTCGCGCACCCGCTCGGCCCGCGCGGCTTCACCGGCCACGATGTCGGCCCCCTGCCGATGCCGGGGGCGGGGCCCTGCGTGATGCACGCCGAGTACGACCCCGCGACGTTCCGGATGACGCACGGCGCCTCGTTCCGGATGGTGCTCGACGTCGGCGACTGGGATGCCGGCGTCTTCGTCAATGCGCCGGGCCAATCCGGCCACCCGGCGAGCCCGCACTACGCCGACCATGCCGAGCCCTGGGCCCGGCGCGCCTACCGTCCGCTGCTGTACTCCCGCGCGGCGGTCGACGCCGCGACCGAGACGGTGATCACGCTGGTGCCGGGCGGCGACGGCGCCTGACGAGATCGCTTTGGACGAAGGCCCCGCCTTCGACCGAGCGGACGCCGACCTCGTTCCCGGGCCTCGAACGAAGACAGGCCCCCCGCCGTCCCTCCCCCCTCTGCGGGGGAGGGAAGAGGCTCCGCGCGTTCCGTCATCCCGCAGCGGGTCGCGATCGCGCCGGCGCCCAGCGGCGCAGGGCGAGGTGGGTCGGGAGGAACAGCAGGGTCGGCAGGCCGACGATCAGGCCCGCGAGCCAGGCCCAGGCCGGAACCCAGGTCTGCGCCGCCCGGTCGCTCATGCCCCAGACGTAGTTGATGTTGACCGGGGTCAGGCCCGGCTCCGGCGTCGGCGGCGGCATCAGGAAGAAGCACGCCAGCAGGGTGACGATCGCGAGCGCGGTCCAGGTCGGCAGGGCGCGGCAATCGTAGCCGAGGCGGCCGACCAGGTAGATCAGCAGGAAAGGCAGCCAGCCGTGGAAGCCCGACAGGCCGCGCAGGAACGGCGCGGTGCTCCGATCGAACATGTAGGCGGTCATCCCGGTGATCGGGCAGCCGATGGCGGTGCCGAGGAAGTCGAGCACCCACAGCAGTTGCGGCGCGACGAGGCCGACCGCGCACATCGCGACGAGCAGCGGGCTCTCCAGCCAGATCCCGACCAGGGTCAGCAGCAGCGACTGGTCGCAGAAGTACAGGAAGTTCGTCGGGCCGTAAGAGGACAGGTAGGTCGGGACCAGGACCGCGACGAAGGCGGTGTAGGCGAGCTTGACGGGCATCGGGATGCGCCCGCGCGAAGCGGGGGCGAGCGCCGGGAATTCGGGCATCGGATCGTCTCGGCTGGCGAAGGGACGGGGAAATTCGGGTCCGGCGAGGCCCGGCCGGGATTTCGGCAGGGCCTCGCGAGGGGGCGTCGGTCCTGTCTCGGGTCGGACCTTGCCCGGATCGGACCCTGCCCGGATCGGACCTTGCCCGGATCGGTCCTTGCCCGGATCAGTCCTTGCCGACCGACATCAGCAGGCGCTCGGTCTTGGCGTCCTCGATGCGGTTCACCATGCGGCGGCCCTCGTGCACGTCGCGCACCGTCTTGGTCGCGGTGATGCAGGACTGGACCAGCATCACCACGCCCATGGCGAGGTAGCCCTTGATCCAGATGTCCACCGGCAGGAACAGGATCCCGCAGGCCACCATCGCGGCCGAGCCGAGGGAGGCGGCGTAGGTGAAGGTGACCCAGGCGCCGGAATGCTGGGTGGTCTCGTTGTTCATGACACGCTCCTGATGCGGGACGGGAAAGGGATGGGATGCTCGGTGGGTCAGGCGGCCGGGGCGAGCCCGGCCTTGCGGCGCAGGCGCTCCAGCACGTCGCCGCCGGTCGGGCGGGTGCGCGGGCCGAAGCCCTCGCGCGCCAGGCGCTCGGCGATGTCGGCGCCGTCGGCCTCGGCAAGCGCCGCCTCGGTGTCGGTCGCCTCGGCCTGGAGCGCGCGCAGGCGCGCCAGGGTCGCCTCGGCCTCGCGCAGGGTGGCCGTGTCGCCGCGGCCGGTCTGGGCCGAGAGCCGCCGCACGGCTTCCGTCGCGCCGGCGACCCGCCGGCCGCGTTCCAGCTCCGCCTGCCGGCGGGTGGCGTCGGCGACGGTGGCGCGGATGCGGGCGACCTCGGCGGCGAACCGCGTGCGGGCCTCGTCGATCGCCCGGCGCTCGGCCTCGAGCTCGGCGATCGCGTCCGCCGCCTCCGCCGCGAGGTCGTCGCGCCCGGCGGCGAGCGCCGCGACGGCGCGGCCTTCGAGGTCGGCCGCCCGGGCGTCGATCTCGGCGCCGCGGCGGGCCTCGGCCTGGTCGCCGGCGATCGCCACGGCCAGCGCCCGACGGCTGCGCTCCAGCGCGGCGCGGGTCTCGCGGATCTGCTGGTCGAGGATCAGCAGGGCGTTGCGGTCGTGGAGGTCTTCGGTGGCCCGGGCGACTTTCCCTCGGGCGAGGAGGTTGAGCAACTTGAGCATGGTGGGGCTCCCGCGTTATGAACATCGTTCACAACCGGAACCTCTCACGGGCATGAACAGCGTTCAAGTGCGCGATTGCACGTCGTGCAAAATAGGGCCGCGAGGCGGCGCGTGACCGGGCTGGCCGACGGCGGCAAGCCGACGAAGGCGGAGGCACGCCGGGAAGCGCTTCGCACCGCGCTCGTTGCCGCGGCGGAGCGCCGGATCGCGGCGGACGGGCTCGGCGCCCTGCGCGCCCGCGACCTCGCCGCGGATGCCGGCTGCGCGCTCGGCGCGATCTACACCGCGTTCCCGGATCTCGACGCGCTGATCCTCGCGGTGAACCTGCGCACGCTCGGCCTGTTCGAGGCGGCGCTCGGGCCGGAGGCCGACGGGTTCGACGCGGCGGGCGCGGCCGACGAGCTCGTCCGGCTGGGCCAGGCCTATCTCGCCTTCGCGCAAGGCCACGCCAGGCGCTGGCGCGCCCTGTTCCAGCACCAGCTCGCCGACGGGCGGCGCCCGCCGGACGGGTACGTCGCCGAGCAGGCCCGCCTGTTCCGCCGGATCGAGGCGCCGTTGCAGGCGCTGCGCCCGGACCTCCCGGCCCTCGAGCGTGTCCTGCTCGCCCGCAGCCTGTTCTCGGCGACGCACGGCATCGTCATGCTCGGCCTCGACGCGCGCCTGATGGTGCTGCCGGTCGCGGTGGTGCGGGCCCAGCTCGATCTGCTGATCCGCGCCATGGCGACGGGATTGGCGAACGCGGACGGGGCGGGCGCCGCGTGACGCGCTCGGCCGCGCCGACGCTGCGAACCGACGCTCAGGGCGCCTCGGCCTTCGCGATGGCGCGGACCGCCCTCAGCGCGTCCGCCCGGCTCGCGTCGCTCGCAAGCCCGCTCCACAGGCCGAGAAGCTCCCGCAACCCGGCCAGATCGCTCGGCGTGGCGGCCTCGCCGAACAGCGACGCGACCGTGCCGCCGAGCGCTTCGGCGAGACGGCGAAGACTGTCGTTCCCCTCCCCGACATCGTCGCGACCGGGGGTCGTTCCGCGAACCGGACCGGGCTCAACACACATCGACGGTCGCCTCTTAAATAGCCATGCGACCGCAGGCGTTCTCGTATTCTGCATTCAGAACGCTTTTACGGCAATACGCAACCTCTGGTCGTAAGGCGGCGTTGTCGGCTTAAGTCTGAGTTGGCAGATGAGAACATCGCTTTGAAGACAGCATGATGGCGACAGACGAAAGGTTCTCCGCCGGGGCCATGGTCGACGCTTGCCTGCGGCTCTACGAAATCGTCCGCGAGGTCGGAACACCCGAGATGGTCATGACGTGTCGTCTTCTGCTCTATCAAGCCGGATTGCAGATCGCGGACGAGGTCAAGGCCGAGAAGGACGGCGCAAGACGCGACGAACATTGACGGCGTGGGAAAGGCCGGGACCCGGTCCCCGCTCCGTTCCCGCGATGCGTCCGGCCCGACGGGCCTGTCTCGAGGCTCGATCGGTCTTGCCTCGGTCGGTCCTGCCTCAGTCGGTCTTGCCGTCGAGGCCGAGCCAGTGGCGGCCGTCGCGGGCCAGGAGGTCGTCGGCGGCCTTCGGGCCGGGGGTGCCGGCCGCGTAGTCCTCCACCGGGGCGGTCTTCCAGGCCTGCAGCAGCGGCTCGACCGCGGCCCAGCCGGCCTCGATGTTGTCGGCGCGCTGGAACAGCGTCGCGTCGCCGGTCATGCAATCGTAGAGCAGGGTCTCGTAGCCGACGTTGGGCTGGTTCTGGAAGAAGTCGGCGTACTTGAACCCCATCGTCACCCGGCCGATCTGCATCTGCGGCCCGGGCACCTTGACGTTCAGCTCGGTCCCGGCGCCGTGGTCGGGGTCGATGGTGATCCGCATCACGTTGGGGCTGAGCTCGGCCACCGGCGTGTCGGAGAACAGCTGAAACGGCGCCGGCTTGAACAGGATCGCGATCTCGGTGCGGCGCCCGGTCATGCGCTTGCCGGTGCGGACGTAGAACGGCACCCCGGCCCAGCGCCAGTTGTCGATCTCGAGCTTCAGGGCGACGTAGGTCTCGGTGGTCGAATCCTCGGCCACGTGCGGCTCTTCCCGGTAGCCGACGACCGGCTTCCCTTCGAGCGTGCCGGCCGTGTACTGGCCGCGCACGGCGTGGTCGGGCTGGATCGGCTTTACGGCCTGCGCGAGCTTGGCCTTCTCGCCGCGCACGTCCTCGGCCTTGAACGAGTTCGGCGGCTCCATCGCCACCATGCAGAGCAGCTGGAACATGTGGTTGGGCACCATGTCCCGCAGCGCGCCGGTGGGCTCGTAGAACCCGCCGCGCTCCTCGACGCCCACGGTCTCGCCGGCGGTGATCTGGATGCTGTCGACGTATTCGCGCCGCCAGACCGGCTCCAGCATGCCGTTGGCGAAGCGCAGAGCCATGATCGACTGCACCGTCTCCTTCCCCAGGAAGTGGTCGATCCGGTAGAACTGGCTCTCGTCGCCCTGCTTCAGGATCCGCGCGTTGAGCGCCTGCGCCGAGGCGAGGTCGGAGCCGAACGGCTTCTCGATCACCACCCGGCGGAAGGCGTCGTCCGCCTGCTTCAGCAGCCCGGCCTGGCCCAGACCGTCGACCAGGGTGCCGAAGAAGCGCGGCGCCACTGCGAGGTAGAACACCACGTTGCCCGAGACCTTGCCCTTCAGGGCCTCGAAGGTCTTGGCATCCTCGAAGTCCCCCTTGAGGAAGTGGATGCGGTCGCGGATGAAGCCCCAGCTCTTCGGGTCGATCCGGTCGGCGTGGAACTCGGAGCCGGGGTCCTTGCTCAGGGTCTCCATCGAGGTGGTGAGCTCGGTGCGCAGGCCCTCGTCGCTGCCGTCGTTGTGGTCGACGCCGAGGATGGCGAAGCCGGGATCGAGCAGGCCGGCGCCGGCGAGGTTGTAGAGCGAGGGCATCAGCAGGCGCTTGGTCAGGTCGCCGGCGGCGCCGAAGATCACCAGCGTGCAGGGCGGCGCCGGCTTGGTGCCGCAGGCGGCCTCGTCCTTGAGGGGCGCGTCATGGCTCGATTCGGGCATCGGCGTCGTCCGGTTCTGCGACGCGATGGTGCGTCGCGGCATTCGATCGCACGTCAACCGGCGACCGCCACGGCCGTTCCCGGCGTGACGCGATCGTGTGGGGGCGGGAAGGGCCGGCTCCTCACCCCCGCCGGCGCAGCACCACGCCCGGCAGCGGGCAGGCGGCGGGGGCGACGGTGAGCACCGCCGCGCCCGGGCACAGGGCGCGGCAGCCCTGCGCCGCCTCGATCTGGTCGCGGCCGCAGGCCGTCGCGGTGCAGAACCGCCCGAGATCCTCGCAGGTCGCGCGGAAGCGGCCGGTGCCCGGCCGCTCGCGCAGGTCGGCGGCGGCGGCCGGGGCCGCGAGGGCGAGGAGCACCGGAAGAACGAGCCTGATCACGGGTCCACCCCATCGCCTCGCGCGGCCGCGCGAGGCGCCGACGTAGCATGGCGGCGCCTCGCGCCCTATGGCATGCACGCGACAGGCGACAAGAGGACCTCGGCGGACACCGTGCTCGACATCCAAGGCCTCTCCAAGACCTATGCCGACGGCACGCAGGCGCTCGCGGGCATCGACCTGTCGGTGGCGGCCGGCGAGATCGTCGCGCTGATCGGCGGCTCGGGCTGCGGCAAGACCACCCTGCTCCGGCTGATCGCCGGCCTCGACCGCGGCAGCGCCGGCACGATCACGCTCGACGGCGAGGGCATCGCCGCGCCGCATCCCGGCGTGGGCCTGGTGTTCCAGGAGCCGCGCCTGCTGCCCTGGCTCACGGTGGCCGACAATGTCGGCTTCGGCCTCGACGGCGTCCGCAGGCCCGAGCGCCGCGCCCGGGTCGCCCACGCGCTGGAGCGGGTCGGGCTGTCCGAGCACGCCGCGCGCTGGCCGCGCGACCTGTCGGGCGGGCAGCAGCAGCGGGTCTCGATCGCCCGCGCCTTCGTGGCGCGCCCGCGGGTGCTGCTCCTCGACGAGCCGTTCTCGGCGCTCGACGCCTTCACCCGCAAGGACCTGCACGGGCACCTGCTCGCGCTCTGGGCCGAGACCCGCCCGACGATCCTCATCGTCACCCACGACGTCGGCGAGGCGGTGGCGCTCGCCGACCGCGCCGTGGTGATGCGGCCGAAGCCCGGCCGCCTCGACGAGACGGTGCGGCTCGGCATCGCCCGCCCGCGCGACCCCGCCTCGCCGCAGAGCGAGGCCTCGACCCGCGCGATCCTGGCGGCCCTGGACCGCTCACTGCGCCCGGCCGAGGCCCAGGCCGCCGCGGCGCCCGCCGGGAACTGGTGGTAGCGGGCGGCGCCGGTTGAGCCGCGGTGCGGTTCCCGCTAACGGCGACCGATCAAGACCCACGATGGAGGAGACGACGATGGACGCCACCACGCTTCGCGCGCTTCAGGCCCCGCTGAAGGACCAGTACCGCAACACCCCCGACGACGCGGTGATCACCCTCCGGGCCAAGGGCTCGCTCGACGACACCGCGATCGCCTGCAAGGTCGAGACCGGCCGCGCGCTGGCGGTGGCCGGCCTGCACCCGGCGACCGGCGGCTCGGGCGCCGAGCTGTGCTCGGGCGACATGCTGCTCGAGGCGCTGGTCGCCTGCGCCGGCGTGACGCTGAAGGCGGTGGCCACCGCCCTCGAGATCCCGCTGCGCGCCGGCACGGTGAGCGCGGAGGGCGACCTCGACTTCCGTGGGACGCTCGGCGTCGACAAGGCGGCACCGGTGGGCTTCCGTGCGATCCGGCTCGCCTTCGCGCTGGACACCGACGCGCCGCAGGACAAGCTCGACCAGCTGCTCAAGCTGACCGAGCGCTACTGCGTCGTGTTCCAGACCCTGAACCACAAGCCGGAGCTCGCCGTCACCGCCGCCCGCAGCTGAGGGGAGCGCCCACGAAAAAGGGCGGCGGAGCCGAGGCTCCGCCGCCCGTTCGTCCGATCCTGCGATCGGAGCGCGGCTTACCGGGCCAGGCTGCCGGTCCGCGACAGGGCGCGGCCGGTGCGCACCGGGGCCTCGTCGCCGAGGCGCGGGCCGATCGAGCCGGTGGTCAGGGCATCGCCCTCGCGGGCGGAGTCGACCCAGGCCGGCATGCCGAAGAAGCTGCGCGAGTCGGTGCGGTCGACGCGGGGGGCGTCGAAGCCCTGCGAACCGAAGCCCTGGGCGAAGGCGGAGGCCGGGGCGGCGAGCGCGAGGACGAAGGCGAGGGAGGCGAGACGCTTGGTCATGGTCGGTTCCTTGTCGTGATGGACGACCCGGTCTCGCGTCGCTGCGCGCATCCCTGGCCGTCACTGCCATGACCGGGAGATGGTGCGCTGCGGAACGGTTTCACGTGCGCTTTCGCACGTGCGAGAAAGTCAGATTATAGTTCTACTACAATGAGATAGTAGAACTATTCCACCGCGCGCGCCGCCAGGGATATCCCGGTGCCGTTGCTCGACAGTCCATTCGAAGCCCCGCGCGCTCCCTCCCCCGCACCCCTCGCACCCAAGTCGGGCCTGCCCGACTTGGGCACACGGGGTGCGGATCTCGGGCAAGCCCATGATCCGTCGGGGGGAGGGAAGGGGCGCGTCGCGCTTTCGCCGATGGAAAAAGCGCCTCACCCGGCCGAGACGAGCCAGCACCCGGCCGCGAGCCGCACGGCGCCGTCGTCCGCATGGGGCAGCAGCGCCTCGGCGACGGCGGCGAGGGCCGCCCGGCGCAGGGGCGGCTCGGCGTCGCGCAGCAGGCGCGAGACCGGGCCGAGCTCGACCGCAACGGCGGCGGCCGCCTCCGCGGCGGCGCGGGCCGAGCCGTCCGCGGCGCGCCCGAGGACGAGGTCGCGCACCACCGGCGCGACCGAGACGGCGCCGAAGCCGGCCTCCGCCAGCAGGCGGCGCAGGGCGTCCGCGTCGGCGAAGCGGAACGGCCCGGGGCCGGCGAAGTCCGGCGGGCTCGCATCGGGCAGCAGCGGCAGCACGGCCGCGCGGGGCACGGTGACCCACGGGTTGTCGGCCATCGCCTGCCAGCACAGGAAGGTCAGGCGCCCGTGCGGCGCCAGCGCCCGGCGGAGGTTGGCGAAGGCCGCGCGCGAATCCGAGAAGAACATCACGCCGAAGCGCGAGATCGCCCGCGCGAAGGGCGGCCCCGCGAACGCCTGCGTCTCGGCGTCGGCGACGATCCAGTCGATCGGCGCGGCGCCGGCCGGCACCGGCCGCGCCCGCGCCACCGCGAGCAGCGGCTCCGACAGGTCGGCGGCGACGACCCGGCCGGCCGCGCCCACCGCCTCGGCCGCCATCAGCGCCGTCGCGCCGGAGCCGCAGCCGACGTCGAGCACCCCGTCGCCCGGCCGCAGGTCGGCGGCGGCGAGCAGCGCCTCGGTCAGCGGCGCGAACACCGCATCGAGCACGCCCTGGCTGCGCGCCCAGCGCTGGCCGACCGCGCCGTTCCAGTATTCGGCCTGGGTCATCGTCGCTGTCATGGCCTGCTCCGTCGCTCGGCGATCCGGGCGGCATCTTGCATGCCGGGCGGCCGCCGTCAGCGGGGCGCGGCGACGCCGGCGCGTTTCGCCGGTTTCAGGCCGCGGCCATCCGCGCCCCCGCCTGCGACGCCAGCAGGTCCGCCACGGCCTCGGCCGACATCGGCCGGCCGAGATGGTAGCCCTGGAACAGGGTGCAGCCGAACGCCTGCAGCGTGGCGAGGTCGTCGGCGGTCTCGACGCCCTCGGCGACCACCTCGATGTCGAGCCAGCGCCCGAGCGCGAGCACGGCCTGGACCAGCCCGCACTTGTCGTCCGAGCCGGTCAGCCCGGTGACGAAGCTGCGGTCGATCTTGATGCGGTGGGCCTGGAGCTGGCGCAGGGAGGCGAGGGAGGAGTAGCCGATCCCGAAATCGTCCAGCGTCACGCGGATGCCGGCCTCGGCCAGCGCCGTGAGTTTGGCCTGCACCGCGCCGATGTCGAGGGCGGTCTCCTCGGTGATCTCGATCTCCAGCATCCGCGGCGGCAGGCCGAGGGCGGCCAGACGGCCGAGCACGATCTCGTCGACGGCGATCTGCGCCATCTCGCGGGGCGAGACGTTGAGCGCGACCTGGACCGTCTCCAGCCCGTGCCGGCACAGGGTCGCCACCATCGCGCAGGCCTGCTCGAGGATGGCGCGCAGCAGCGACTCGGTGAGGCCGGCCGTCGCCGCCGCCGCCACGACGTCGGCCGGCGGGATCCAGCCGTGGCGCGGGTGGTTCCAGCGCACCAGCGCCTCCAGGCTCACCAGGGTGCGCCCGTCCCGCCCGAAGATCGGCTGGAAGCACACCGTCACCACGCCCTCGGCGAGCGCCTGCGACAGGTCGCGCTCGCTGTCGCGCCGCGTTTCCATCCGGTCGCGCAGGCATTCGTCGAACAGGCGGGCGCGGTTCCGGCCGGCGCCCTTGGCCGCGTAGAGCGCCTCGTCGGCGCAGCTCAGGCGATGCGTCAGGCTGCCGGCGTCGCCCTGGTGGATGCCGATGCTGATGCCGAGCCGGCCGGCGTCGAGGGATTCGAACGGCTCGGCGACCGCGCCGATCAGGCGGGCGGCGAGCACGTCCTGCGCGATCCCCGCCGGCGCCGGCGCGTAGAGCACGGCGAACTCGTCGCCGCCGAGCCGGGCGGCCAGGCTGCCCGGCGGCAGGGCGGCGGCCATCCTTCGCGCCACCTCGGCCAGGACCCGGTCGCCCATGGTGTGGCCGTGGACGTCGTTGACGGATTTGAAGCCGTCGAGGTCGAGCAGCATCAGGCAATGCGCGACGGGCTCGACCGCCGCGTCGTCGCGCAAGGCTGCCTCACCGCGCAAGGCGGCGTCGGCATCCTGCTGGAAGCCGGCGCGGTTCAGGAGGCCGGTGAGGTCGTCGTGGGTCGCCCGCCGCGCCATCTCGAGGGCGAGCGCGCTGGCGCTGGCATGGGCCTCCATGCGCGACTGCGCGAGGGCGCTGGCCTCGTTCTTCAGCCGGCTCGCCTCGCGAAAACCCGCCTCGCACAGGAACGCACCGCGGATCATCGCGGCGAGGTAGAGCAGCACCGTCGCGGCGAGGCAGATCCGGTCGAAGCCGCCGGCCACGAGCAGGCATCCGGCGAACGAGAGCAGCGGCGGGGTGAAGAAGCCGATCGGCATGCGGGCGAAGGCGGTGCCGTAGGTGACGGCGCCGGCGGTCGTGCCGCAGGTCAGCGTCAGGTAGAACACCGTCTGCGCCGCGGTGCAGCCGGCGCACAGCGCCGGAAGGAACGCCCAGACCAGGCCCGACAGCCAGGCCGCCATCCAGACCAGGCGCAGGTGCCGGTCGACCGAGCGGGCGGCGGCCTCCGCCGACAGCGCCGTCCGCGGCGACAGCGCGGCGCAGGGCACGCGGCACAGGGCGAGGCGCAGCAGATTGGCCGCCGTCGAGGCCGCGAACCAGGTCGCGCCGACGGCGCCCTGCCCGGCATGGATCGCCACGATCATGCCGACCAGGCCGAGGGCCATGTTGATCGGGATGGCGGTCGACATGCTCAGGCGCAGGGCCGCGAGCTGATCCCGCCGGATCAGGCGGTCGAGGTCCGACGGGCTCGGTACCGGACGGGGCCGGTCGTTCAAGGGGTCAGGCACGTCGCATCCAACCTGCAGGCGTCCCTTCGACTGACGCCGGAGCGGTGAAGGATCGCTTAAGCACGCGGGCCGCCGAGCGTTGGACGGCGCGCGTGCGACATCAGCGCCGGGGGCCGCCGCCCGGCCCGCCCGGCCCGCCGAACCCGCCGGGGCCGGCCCCCGGCCCGCCGAAGCCGCCGGGACCGCCCGGGCCGCCGAGCCCGCCCGCGCCACCGAACCCGCCGGGGCCGCCGTGCCCGCCGCCGAACCCGTTCGGGGCCGTGCGGGTGTCGATGCCGAACCCGCCGCCCGGTCCGTTGCCGCCTGGGGCGCTGCCGCCGAGCCCGCCGCCCGCAGATCCGCCGCCCGGTCCACCGCCCCCCGGCCCGCCGCCGCCGGACCCACGGCCGCCGCGCTCGAAGCGTCCGTCCGGGCCGCCTCCGGGCAGGCCGCGGCCGTCGATCCGGTCCGGCGCGCGCTCGAACAGCGGGTTGCGGTCCGGCGCGGTGCCGCGTTCGTCGAGGCGCAGGGCCTCGACGGTGAGGCGCCCGTCGGCGGCCCGCCGCGTCGTCAGCACGGCGCGGACGCTGCCGCGGCGCGGGATCGCCGCACCGGCCGGCCCGGCGACGTCGAGGCCGGAGCCGAGGTTCATCCGGCCGCCGCTGCGGCCGATATAGGCCTCCACCGAGACCCGGCTCAGCCCCGGCGGGAATGGCAGCGCCTCGCTCGCGCGGGCCACCTTGAGCACGCCGCCCGCTGCCTCGCCAGCGACCGCGGCGCGCCGGCCGGCGGGCAGCGCGTCGGCGCCCTCCAGCTGCAGGCGTCCGATCACCGGGCGGCCGTCGCGGTCGTGCCGGACCGGGCCCGCGACGCGGGCGGGGCCCTCGGCCCGGGGCTCGATCAGGCTGGCGACGACGACGCCGTCCGGCCGGCGCAGGCCCGACACCGCGACCCGGTCGCCGACCGCCCAGCGCCCGGCGACGCCGGCCGTGGCGACGCTCTGACCGAGGACGACGAGGGCGCCCTCGGCCACCCTCTCCACCGGCCCGACCACCTCGCTCGTCACGTCGATCCGCCGGGTCGCGAGGCCGCCCGCCTCGGCATGGGCGACGACGTGGACCACGTGGCCGATCCGCATGTCGGCGGCGCGCGCCGCAACCCCGTCGATGCGCACGCTCACGTCCTCGGGATAGGCGATGCGCAGGTCGTTGACGACGATCGAGCCGAAGCGGCGGATCGTGCCGATCACCCCCGTGCCGCCGATGCCGCGGTCGCCGTCCCCCGGCGTGTCCGTCGGCCGCGCCCCGGTGCCGCCGATGCCCTGGTCGCGCGGCGCCTCCTGCGGCAGCGCGCGCCCCGGAACCAGGGCGGCGCCGGCGAGCAGGCGCAGGACGAGGCGGCGGGTCGGAGCGCTCATGCGCGCGGTCCCGGGGCGCCTGAATGCGAAGGGCCTCGCAGGCCACCCTCCCCCGCAGAGGGGGGAGGAAGGGCGCCTCGTCCGAGTCGGTCGCTCGACGACCGAACACCGCCCCGATCCGCGCGCGATCGTGCGACCGACAGGTTTCCGACCGACAGGTTCACGCCCCGGCCTCCGGCGTGGCCGGCGACGCCTCCTCGGCAGGGGGGACGCCCGCGCGCGGCGGCACGGCTTCGGCGTAGACGTAGAGGCCGAAGTTCCAGCGGTGGGGGCCGCCGGGATCGGTGGCGCAGGCGGCGTGGGCCTCGCGGTTGGCCTGGGTCAGCGCCTCCATCGCGATCTCCTTGGCGCGCGCCTCCAGCCGCCGCGCCAGATCCTCCGACAGCCCGTCGTAATGCACCGCGCGCTCGAGGAAGCGCGGCGCCTCGCCGAGGACGTTGGCGACCGAGGCCGCGATGTGGTCGTGGAGGTTGCGCCCGAAATAGTAGAGCTGCGGCTCGCCGCCGCCGCGCGGCACGTAGGCGGCCTCGGCCAGCACGATCCGGTCCTGGCCGTCGAGGGTGGCGAGCCCGCGGTCGAGCCATTCGTCGAGCACGGCGCGGGGCCGCAGGTCGCGGGTCACACCGGCGACCAGGGCCTCGAAGGAGGGGCCGTCCTCGCCCGCGCGCCGCAGCGCCAGCGGGCGCCCGTCCGGGTCGGTGAAGGCGGGGTCCGCGAGCCACCGGGCGATGATCCGGCTGGTGCGCGAGACCACCGCCGGCACCGCGCTCACCGGCGCCCCGGCCCCGCGCAGGCGCCGCACCTCCTTGCGGTGGATGCCGGTGAGCAGCGAGACCCGGCTGTCGGTCTGCTCCTTGCCCTGCAGCGCGAAGTCGTGCTCGGCGACGTTGACGTAGAGCTCGCGCAGCAGGTTCGTCAGCGCCGGGAAGGTGATGCCGCGGGCCACGAACAGCCGGACCAGCGGGCGCAGCAGGCGCGCCACCGGCGCGTGCAGGGCAGCCCCCTCGGCGGTGTCGTTGACGGTCTCGGACATCGGCGCAGCATGGAGGTGGGCAACGTGGGACACAATCCCACATCGTGCGCCGGCGCACCTCGGCCCACCGATTTCGCGTTGACGTGGGAAATCTGCACACATACGGTTTGTGCGTGGTCAAATTTCCCACGTCAACGCGACCCGGACGAGGCCGATGCCCGAACCGAAACCCGCCCTCGTCTGCCGCCCGATGCCGCCCCTGAACGCGACCCTGCGCCGCGATCGCAGGCCGCCGGGCGGGACCACCCTTTCGCGACTGGGCCGGCTCGCCGCCTGCCTCGTCGCCCTCGCGCTGCCCGCCCTCGGGATCGCCGCCGCGGACACGGTCCACCGCGTCGCGACCCCAGGGGCGCTGCAGGCCGCAGCACCAGGATCCCCCTCCCGGGATGCTGCGGTGCTCGACGGCGCCTCCCGGGCCGGCAGCCCGGTCCGGGAGGCGCTCCTCCTCACCCCCGACCGGGATCCGCGCCGATGATCGCCGCCGCCGCCCGAAGGCCGCCCGCCATAGGGACCGACCCGATGCGGACCGACCGGATGCGGACCGACCCGAGACCCCCGTGCGGCGGCGCCCGCGTCCTCGACCTCGCGATCTGCATGATCCTGGCCGTCACCATCGTCGGCCTGCTGCTGCTGGCGCTCTGACCGGCCCGTCGGAGGGCGTCTTCCGCAGCCGCGCCTTCCCCTCGCTGCGGAGGGGCGCGACCTTTCCGGACAACGCGCTCCCCACTCCTGGCCCGCTTCGCGGCCCTCCCCCCGCCGAAGGGGGAGGCACGGGCGGCCCGCTGGATCCCGCTCCGCAAAACCTCCCATCCCAACACGAGAACCCCCATGTCGAGATCCGTTCCGGCGCTCGTTCGCACCCTGCTGCCCGCCTTCGGCCTGATGGCGGGGCTCGCCTCCGCCGAAGCCGCGGACCTGCCGCGGCGGGCGCCGCCTCCGCCGCCGCCGGTTCCGCCCGCCTTCACCTGGACCGGGTTCTACGCCGGCGTGAACGCCGGCTACGCGTTCCGCGAGTCCGGCAAGGGCTTCACCGACCCGACCTACGGCACCGTGACCGGCGGGGCGGCGAAGGGCGGCTTCGCCGGCGGCGGCCAGGTCGGCTATAACTACCAGCTCACGCCGGGCTCGGGCTTCGTCGTCGGCGTCGAGGCCGACATCCAAGGCACCGCCTTCGCCAAGGCGGATGCGGCCTATCTCGGCACGGTGCCCTACGCGAGCGTCCGCCCGAGCCTCGACTACTTCGGCACCGTGCGCGGCCGCGTCGGCTACACCTTCGACCGGGTGCTGATCTACGGCACCGGCGGCTTCGCCTACGGCGGCGGGTCGGCCTCGGCGAACGCGGCCGCCTACCCCTACGCCCTGCCGGACACGACGCGGACCGGCTACGCCGTCGGCGGCGGCATCGAGTACGCCTTCACCGACAGGATCTCGGCCAAGATCGAGGCGCTCTACCTCGACCTCGGCAAGCGCGTCTCGGGCGCGACCTACTACGATGCCGCCACCGCCACCTATTACGGCGCCGGACGCAGCGATGCCGGCTTCGGCCTGGTCCGCGCCGGCCTGAACTACCGGTTCTGAGACCCCGCCGCCGCACGGCGCGCGATCCGCAAGGGCCTCGTCCGAGCCGGCACCCGCCGGGCCGGGCGAGGCGCCCGCATCCCGCCTGTGGCCCGTCTGCATCGGTCCAGCCGCCCGATCCGCACGCCCGTGTTACGCACAGCATTAACCTTTCGTTAAGGGGGCGATTGCCGTCGGGGCCCGGGCGTGAGAGCTTTCGTTAACGAGAGCTTAACGGGTTGGGCCACGGCGATGCGGTTCGCGATTTCGACGGTTCGGGCGGTGTCGGCGCCCCGCCTGCGCAAGGCCCTCGCCGGCCTCGCGGTGACCGCGGGCCTCGCCTTCGCCGTCGCCCCGGTCGCGGCGCAGACCCTGGCCTCGCTGCCCGCCCCCACCATCGCCGCCGCGTCGGTCGGCGCCGCCAAGCCGATCCTCGCCTGGGTCGCCTTCTGCCAGGGCTACCCGGCCGAGTGCGCGGTCGACCC
>NZ_JAKSXU010000060.1:0-514 GCF_022829325.1 Methylobacterium sp. J-092
ACGGCGAGCAGGTGGCGGGGCTGTACAAGGACCTGCAGGGCGAGCGGCTGTTCGTGTGAGGCGAAACCCCGTCCGGGGAAGCCGCTGAAGTCTCGACAGGGCTCTTCCCTCCCCCCTCTGCGGGGGAGGGTGGCCCGCGAACCGGGTCGGGAGAGGGGAGCGCGCTGTCGGGACTGTTGGCTCCCCTCTCCAGACCCACGCTGACGCGAAGCCCACCCTCCCCCGCGGAAGGGGGAGGGAGGCCCTCCGCCTCAATCCGCGTCGCGCACCGCTCGGCGGATGATCTTGCGGGCGGTTGTCAGCGGCTGGGCATCGAGAAGGGCGATATGGCGCGGGTACTGGTGGGCCGAGCGCTGCGCGCGCACGCGGGCCTGGCTGCCGTCGGCGGGCGACGGTGCGGCGGCGGAGCCCGGGCGGAGGACGACGAAGGCCTACCCGATCTAGGTCGTAAGGGCGCGGTGGCGGGAATGAGAGTACGGCCTGGCTTACCGCGCGGTGGGCCGGCGAGCCGGGA
>NZ_JAKSXU010000077.1:0-54223 GCF_022829325.1 Methylobacterium sp. J-092
CGAGATGGCCGGGCCGCGCGCTTGATCAGTACGAATGAAACGCATCAAAGCGGCGGCTATATCTACCCGCTGCGCGCAGAGGTCGAACACCCGAATAAACCCGATCGCTGGAAAAGCTGGTTCTACATGCGGGACGGTTGCTGGGTATCAAACGATCCCTGCAACCCCAATGACCTCGTGAATGTCCGTCGCGCGGGGATGAACTGAGATGGGCGCCTCAGACCAACCGCCAGCCTCATCCGGCAAGGCCCTAACAAGTAAGGAACGACCGATGGCCAGGCCTGACGTGGGGGTGATGCGCGAGCTGCTGGCGCGGGTAGAGGTCGCCGAGGGACCGGATCGCGATCTAGACCGTGAAATCCATATGGTTCTCGGGTTCGCGATGGGCAAAGTGCTGCATGGCGGGACCGATACGATGCCGCTGTGGAACGCCTACACCGGCAGCATCGACGCCGCGGTAGCGTTGGTTGAGCGCACATTACCCGGCGCGGTCTGGCACGTGATGACCGACTACGGCGACCTCAACCGCGCCAAGATCGGGCCTATGGGGCGCCCAAACGCATCCGTCTACCGTGTCGAGGATCGCACAGACTTCAGCTTCGGAGATGGTGATACGCCTCCCCTCGCGATCTGCGCCGCTCTCCTGACCGCCCTCATCGCCGCGGAGGACCAAGCCGACCCCTCCCCTCCGCCCGCTCGGGGACGGGAGGACGCTGATGGGTAGGGCGAGACACGACATCGACGCTGACAGGGGAGGGCGATGACGACGCTACCTCTTGGCATGCTACCGCGCGGCCTCACCCGTGAGCAGGCCGCCGAGTATTGCGGGTGCGATTCCCTCGCCGCGTTCGACGACTGGGTGCGGCGGAGCATCGTGCCGAAGGCGATCCCGGGCACCGCGCGCTGGGATCGCAAGGCGATCGATCGCGCCCTTGATCGCCGGTCCGGACTTCTCGAAGCTGCCGACTCATCCTTCGAGGAGTGGGCGGCGAGCCATGCGGGTTAAGCTGAAGGGCATCAACACCGTCCGATACCCGGCTGCCGATGGGTCGACGGTGACCTATTACTACCACCGCGCGACCGGCCGACGCCTGCAGGGCGAGCCCGGCACCGCGGAGTTCCAGGCCTCGTTCGAGGAGGCGGGGAGGGCGTCATCTCAAGAGCGCGGCGCCGGCACCGTGTCGTGGCTGATCCGGCAGTACTGCGACTCGCTCCAGTGGAAGAAGCTTGCCGAATCCACCCGCGTGATCGGCGCGCTCAATCTGAAGGCCGCCGAGGCGAAGTGGGGGACGACCCCGCTCAAGCACGTCGAGAACCCGAGGAGCCGGCCGCTCTTCCTGCGCTGGCACGACAGCCTGGCGGAGACGCAGCCGCGGGCGGCCGACAACAAGCTCGCGGCGCTCGCCCGCGTGTTCTCGTGGGGCTACGACCGCGGGCACCTCACCCACAATCCGATCGCCACCTTCGAGCGGGCCTACGGCAACAGCCGCGCGGAGCTCATCTGGCTGCCCGAGCACGTCACGGCGTTCGAGGCCGCCGCCGGGCCCGAGATCGAGCTTGCCCTGCTGCTCGCGCTCCACACCGGTCAGCGCCAGGGTGACCTTCTGCGCCTGCCGTGGTCGGCCTACGACGGGCACGCAATCACGATGCGCCAAGGGAAGGGCGGTCGGAAGGTCTGGATCCCGGCGACGATCGCCCTCCGGGACGCCCTCGACACCGCGCCGCGTCGAGCGACGACGATGCTCACGAAAGCCGACGGCGTCGCCTGGTCGAAGAGCGCCTTCCATCACGCGTGGAAAGCCACGTTCGAGAAGGCCGGCATCAGCGACGACCTCCACTTCCATGACCTGCGCGGGACGGCCGTTACGATGCTCTCGGAAGCTGGATGCACGCCGCAGGAAGTCGCGACGATCACGGGCCACACGCTGGCCTCGGTGAACAAGATCCTGGAGGTCTACCTATCGCGAACGAAGGCGCTGGCGCAGAGCGCGATCGTGAAGCTCGATGCTCACCGCAGGAACGCTAAGTGATCAACGGCTGCCAAAGATTTTGCAAAAGACCGGCCGGCTCGCTGCCAGCATCTGGGACGCTTCGGGGAAAACACCAACAATAACAAGTTGGTGCGGCCAAGAGGACTCGAACCTCCACCCCTTGCAGGACTAGCACCTCAAGCTAGCGCGTCTACCAATTCCGCCATGGCCGCATCGGCACCCGTCGGGTCCCGTTCGCTTCTCCGAGATCCGGGTCCACTGCGGCGGCCGGCGTCTCGGGTGAGCGGCGCAGCGGATACCAGATCGATCCCGATCCGACAAGCGCCGCAGCGCGGCAATTCGGTGCCGCGGCCGAAGTTATGATGCCGGCTCCAGGCGGCTTTCCAGGAACGGCACGGCGCCGTCGCCGATGGTGACGCCCGGCGTGCGCACCGAATCCGCCTTGCGGATCAGCTCCGTCACCTCGATCGAGATGCGGTTGCCGGTCACCACGATCTGGCCGCGGGCCACGGGATGGTCGTTGGCGAGGATCTCGACCAGGTCGGTCTCGGTCGCCTCCAGCTCGATCACCGCGCCGCGTCCCATGCGCAGCAGCATGTGCAACGGCATGCGGGAGCGCCCGAGCACCACCGTGAGATCGACCTTGAGGTCTTCCAGAACCGCCACGCGTCCACCGCCCCCATGCGCCTTGCCACCGGCACGGACCGGTGGAAGGAGAGCATTCCCGACGAAGGGTGAAGCCTTGGTAAACGCCGCGCACCGTCTCGCGATCGCGCCCGACACCTTCCTGCCGCGGGCGGGCTCTCCGCCGGTGGGCTGGCGGATCAGCGACGCGCCGGTCGCGTACGAGGAAGCCGTCGCGTGGATGGAGGCCCGCGCCGAGGCGATCGCGCGCGGGCTGGCGCCGGAATGCGTCTGGCTGCTGGAGCACCCGGCGCTCTACACCGCCGGCACCTCGGCCCGCGAGGCCGACCTCGTCGCGCCGGCGCGGCTGCCGGTGTACCGGACCGGGCGGGGCGGGCAGTACACCTATCACGGCCCCGGCCAGCGGGTCGCCTACGTGATGCTCGACCTCAACCGCCGCCGCACGGACCTGCGCGCCTACGTCGCCTGCCTGGAAGCCTGGATCATCGCGACGCTCGAGGCCTTCAACGTCCGGGCCGAACGCCGCGAGGACCGCGTCGGCGTGTGGGTGCGGCGGCCGGAGAAGGGCCAGGAGAACGGAGACGCCGTCGAGGACAAGATCGCGGCGATCGGCATCCGCGTGCGGCGCTGGGTCAGCTTCCACGGGATCAGCCTCAACGTCGAGCCCGACCTCGCGGACTTTTCCGGCATCGTCCCCTGCGGCATCCGCGGCCACGGCGTGACCAGCCTGGCCGACCTCGGCCGCATCGTCGCGATGCCGGAGGTCGACATGCAGCTGCGGGCCGGGTTCGAGGCGGTGTTCGGGGCGACCGTGGACGAGGCGGAATAGCGATCAGAAATCCGCGTGCAGCCGGGTGGCGAAGAAGTCCGCCGGGCCCCGGTCGCGGTTGTAGGCGGGGTTGATCACCCGCTGATAGTCGAAGGTCAGGGTCACGGTCTTGGTCAGGCCGATGGCGTAGTAGGCCTCGAGCGCCCGCTCGGGAGCGTAGTTCAGGCGCCCGTCGCCGATCAGCAGGCCGAGGCCGCCGGTGGCGAAGTAGGCCTGGTGCGCCTCGGTGAGGCCGTTCACCGTGGCGCCGAGGCCGACCGTGTCGCCTGCCCGGCCCCAGGCGGTCCCCTTGAGCGAGACGCCGCCCGACGCGCTCCGGTCGACGTCGGTGAAGGACAGGCTCTCGTTGCGCCCGTCCGACAGGCTGACGCGGGCGAAGACGCCGAGATCGGCCGTGACCGCCTGCTCGAGGTTGACGTAGCCGCCGGTCTTGCGCCGCGGGCGGCGGGTGGCGGCAACCGCGTCATTGACGTCGTCGAAGACGCCCGACTGCGTCAGCGCGACGACCTGCCGATAGCGCGCGGTGTTGCCCTGGTTCGAGAAGAAGCCGATCCGCACCCGGCCCGGCTGCTCCAGCGCGGGCAGGACGTAGCGCCCCTCGAACTCGATGTTGGCGCCCTGGCGGTCGAACACCCGCGGGTCGAGCACGTCGCTCGACGGTTCCTTGGGCACCTGCGTGTAGGCGGCGCGCACCGCGAACTCGGCGCGGTTGTACTCGACGTAGACGCCTTGCGTGAAGCCGGGGAGGTTGGCCGGGAAGTCCCAGGCCGAGGCCGCCCAGAGCGACCAGTTCATGAAGTCGACGCGCGGATCGTGGGCGTAGACGTTGCCGTCGAAGAAGTCGCCGAGCGCGAACTTGCCGGCGACCACCGTGATCCGCTCGACGTCGCGGCGCGTGGCGACCTGGTTCGGGCCGTCGGGCACATCCTCGGTCTCGCCGCCGAGGCCGAAGGTCTGGCGCACGAAGTAGCGGTTCGAGCGCAGCTTCGGGAACGGAGCGCCGGCCTTCTGCGCCTCGCCGTTGACGAAGCCGGCGACGCCCAGGGTCCGCGACAGGCCGAAGCCCTGGCTGAATTCCGGGTTGTAGTAGAGCTCGGTGCCCTCCCACAGCTTGAAGCCAACGAAGGCGGTCGCCGTCGTGGTCGCCTGGGCCTGGTGCGGCACCAGGCTGTTCGGGCCGAGATAGGGCGAGCGGAACCCGGTCACGCCCTGGTTGATGAAGGTGGTCTGGCCGTGGAGCGAGAACCGGCCGGTGTCGCCGTTGTCGGGGTCGTGCGGGGCCGCCTCGTCGGGCTCGGGCGGCAGCCGCAGCCCCGCCGGATACCAGGACAGCCGCGCCAGCATCTGGTTGGAGGTGACGTGCGCCTGCGTCGACACCGGGCCGAGGCCGGGCACCGCGCCGAGGTCGAACCGCCCGGTGCTGCCGAGATCGATGTAGCGGTAGTCGAGGCCGAGGGCGAGGTGCTCGGTGATCGCGTACTGGACGCCGGCCCCGAGGGTGAACCCGAGGGTTCCCCGGTCGGTCCTGGCCGTCGCGGCAGGGCCGCCGGCGCGGTCCGGATAGGTGGCGAGGAACCGCGTCTCGGCGCCGGCGAGGCCGAAGGTCGCGTAGATCAGCGCGCGCTCGAAGGCGAAGCCGAGGCGGGCGCGCAGGGCGCCGTAGAGGTCGGTCTTGGCGCGGATGACGTCGAAGACCGGGTCGAACCCCTCGTAGCCGAAGCCGGCGGCGGTCGAGGCGACCGGGCGCTTGAGGTTGGCGCCGGCGATGTCCGCCTCCAGGCCGTAGAGCCACGGGCCGGCCTGCCAGTTCCAGCCGCCGAACACGCCGCCGACGGCGGTGGTCGCCTCGCGGCTGCGGTCGGCGCGGCCGGTGGCATCCCCGGTCTTGAACGGCGGCACGGGGCGTCCGCCGATCGTGGTCGGTTCGAAGCCGAGGGCGCCGAAGGAGCCGCCGGCACTGCCCTCGATCCCGAGATAGCCCCCCGACCAGTCGACGAAGGCGGGCGCCGGCGCGCGCGCGACCGCGAGATCGGCGCCGAAGGCCTGCGCCGGAAGGAGGCAGGCACCGATCAGCCAGGCCGCGCGGCGACCGGCGACGCCCATCGATCCGGCGCTGTCCGCCTCGCCCCGATGCCGCATCGCCCTGATCCCCCGCACGTTCCGATGCGAGGTATAGCATTGGCTATAACTGCGGCAATCCCGGCCCTGCCGGCCTGCGCATTCCCGATCGCGACGTTGCAAAAATGCCCCGCGCTCGATGACGCGCGGATGACGCCGCTACGGGTGCCCCTCAGGCCGGCCCCGTGGCGACCGGGCGGCTCGGATCGCCCCCCCACTCGGACCACGACCCGTCGTAGAGCGCGCGGGCCGGACGGCCGAGGCGGTCCAGCGCCAAGGCGACGATCGCCGCGGTGACGCCTGAGCCGCAGGTGGTGACGATCGGCCGGTCGGGGTCGACGCCGTTCTCGGCGAAGACCGCGCGGAGCGCGTCCGGCGCCTTGAGGTGCCCGTCGGTCAGCAGCGCGGCGTAGTGCAGGTTCCGGGCGCCGGGCATGTGGCCGGGGCGGACGCCGGGGCGGGGCTCCGGCTCCTCGCCGCGGAAGCGCGGCGCGGAGCGGGCATCGACCACCTGGGCGGTGCCGCCGGCCAGCGCGCGGGCGACGTCGGCCGCGTCGGCGACGGCGCCGTGGTCGAGCCGGGCGGTGAAATGGCGCCGGTCGCGGACCCGCGGCTCGCCGTCCTCGGTCGGGTAGCCGGCCGCGACCCAGGCCGGCAGGCCGCCGTCGAGCACGCAGACGTCGCGGACGCCGAAGGTGCGCAGCATCCACCACACGCGCGGCGCCGAGAACAGGCCGAGCCCGTCGTAGACGACGATGTGCAGCCCGTCGCCGATGCCGAGCGCCCGCATCCGCGAGGCGAACACCTCCGGGCGCGGCATCATGTGCGGCAGGCCGGATTCGGTGTCGCTCATCGCGTCGATGTCGAAGCGGACCGCGCCCGGGATGTGGGCGGCGCGATACTCTTCCTCCGGGTCGCGCCCGGCGGCGGGCAGGTACCAGGAGGCGTCGAGCACCACGATGTCGGGCGCATCCAGGCGCTGGTGCAGCCATTCGGTCGAGACGAGCGCGGTGTCGGCCATGATGCGTCCGGGAAGTCGTTGCGGGCGATGTCGGCGCCACTCAATCACAGGGTGGAGACGGATGCACGCCCCGCCGAACGGTGCGCGGTCGCGAGGGCGGGCTTCGTTGGAAGCCGGCCCGGGCGTCGCCGATCCGCCGCAACCGTCGCGGATCCCGTGCCGATGCTCCATGCTGCAGGGCAAGACATCGTGTCGCGCCGGTGCCGCCGGCTTAGGTCCGCGTCAGACCCTGAAGGCTGTGCGCGGTTGCAAGATGCGCGGGGCGGTCTTGTTTCCGCGGAGAACAAGACCAGTTATAACAACACCATGACACTGTCGCGCCGGCATTTTCGCCGGACCCGTATGGACCGAACGTCTCGACGGCACGGAGCATCGTGCGTTGCGGGATCGCTCGATACGGTGCGGCGTTCTCTCACCATCCCCCTGCCGGGCGGCCGTCGGCGCCAGCATGAGATTCCGCGAGCTTTAGTGCGATGAACCAACTCGTCCGCATGTCCCAGATCGGCGAAGCAGAGACCATCACCGAGCCGTCCGCCGAGTTGCGCGTGCCGTTCGCGCAGTCGGGCGCCTTCGTGTGCAAGTTCATCATCGGCGAGCCGAACGATCGCGCGATGTGCTGCGGCGCTCCGGTCGCCGAGGGGAAGAGTTGGTGCGCCTTCCACCGCCGCATCGTGTTCGAGCCGACCCGCCCCGGCCGCATCCGCTGAGCCCAGCGGCCGGCATCGAGGACTGCGCGAGCGCAGCGCGGCCGTACGCGGATCGTCGGCGCCCTCGTGATCGAACGAGGGCGCCCGCACGCTAGTCCAGCCCTTCATCGTCGTCGTAGGGCCGGTAGCCGCGCACCATCCGCCCATCCGGATACTGCACCGAGCGGGAACGCACGACGAGGTAGCCGGCGGCCTGCGCCGCCGCGATGCGGCGCATCCGGTCGTCGCCCTCGGCGAAGATCGGGTTGCGCTCGCCATCGCCCGGGCCCACCACCCGCCCGACCGGCAGCGGAGCGTACGGGTAGGGCGGCGCTGAAAACGTCCGGGGGGTGTAGGCCCGCGCGGCGACCCGGCGCATTACCGGCCGCGCCGCCTCGCGACGCTCGACGACGCGCGGGGTCGCGATCCGAGCACGTGGTGTCGCGGCGATCACCTGCGGATGCGTGCGCCGGACCTCGCGCACCCGCTTGCGCACCGGCACTGCCGCCTGGCGGGTCGGCGAGGACGCCGGTGCCGTGGCCTTGCTCGCGGTCTCCGACCGGCTCGACGCGGCTCGTTCGTCCGCCGATCGGCCCGCGCTCGCTGTCGGCTCCGTCACCGGAGCGGCGGGGATTGCCGCGGCCGGCGGCGCGGCGGGCGTGGTGCTGCGCGCCGGCGGATCGGTCCAGGCGCCGTTGGGGGCGGTCTGCGCGGAGGCGGCCGTCGTGCCGAGCGCTAGGCTCAGCATCAGGGTCGCCCTGAGGATTCCACCGGCTCCGATCGACATCGCGCACTCCCTGGCGGATGGCGGCGGCAGCGCGGACGACGCTGCCTGCCTCGGCACAATTCTTACCGAGATCTTACGACAGCGTCCACGAGGATTGTCCTCGCCCGGTGCCGCGCGGCACGCGATCAACAACGTACCCGCGGCTACCAGTGCACGGCGATCGGGCCTGCGCCCGAATGCCGTCCGGCGCTACTCCGCCGGCACGCCGTGCCCGCCCGGCGCCCGCACCGCCGGGGTCGCGGCATCGGCCTTCTCGCCGGCGAGCACGTCCTTGCGGCGGAAGAGCCGCATCACGACCACGAAGAATACCGGCACGAAGAACACCGCCAGGATGGTCGCCGAGATCATGCCGCCCATCACGCCGGTGCCGATCGCCTGCTGGCTCTTCGAGGCGGCGCCGCTGGCGATGGCGAGCGGCACCACGCCGAAGATGAAGGCGAGCGAAGTCATCACGATCGGGCGGAACCGCAGCGTCGCCGCCTCGATCGTCGCGTCGACGATCGAGGTGCCCGGCTTCCACAAGTCCTTGGCGAACTCCACGATCAGGATCGCGTTCTTGGCCGACAGGCCGATGATCGTGATCAGCCCGATCTTGAAGTAGACGTCGTTGGGCAGGCCGCGCAGGTAGACCGCCGCCACCGAGCCGATGACGCCGAGCGGGATGACCAGCAGCACCGAGACCGGGATCGCCCAGCTCTCGTAGAGCGCGGCCAAGCACAGGAACACGATCAGCACCGAGAGCGCGAGCAGCAGCGAGGCCTGGGAGCCGGCCTGCTTCTCCTGCAGCGACTGGCCGGTCCAGGTGTAGCCGAAGCCCTTGGGCAGCTGGCCCATCAGCCGCTCCATCTCGGCGATCGCGTCGCCCGACGTGTAGCCGGCGTTGGGCTCGCCGGTGATGCGGACCGACTGGTAGCCGTTGAAGCCGACGATCTGCTGCGGCCCGACGCTCCATTTCAGGTCGGCGAAGGAGGACATCGGCACCATCGTGCCGGAGGCGTTCTTCACCCCGTAGTTCAGGATGTCGGTCGCCTGCATCCGCTGGAGATCCTCCGACTGGACGATCACGCGCTGCATCTTGCCCCGGTTCGGGAAGTCGTTGGTGTAGACCGAGCCGAGGTTGACCTGGATCGTCGCGTTGATGTCCTCGAACTTCACCCCGAGCGCGGCGGCCTTTTCGCGGTCGATGACGAGCTCGGCCTCGGGCGCCGGCGGCAGGCCCTCGATCTTCATCTTCTGCAGCACCGGGCTCTGCATGGCGAGCTTCAGGAGCTGTTCCTGCGCGGCGAGCAGCGCCGAGTAGCCCTTCTGCGCGCGGTCCTGGAGGCGGAACGAGAAGCCGGCGGCGTTGCCGAGGTTGTCCACCGGCGGCGGCTCCTGCGCGTCGACGATCGCGTCGCGATAGCCGGAGAGCGCCTTGTTGGTTCCGGCCACGAGCGCCGAGGCCGCGTTCGCCGCGTCGCGCTCGCCCCAGGGCTTCAGCGTCACGAAGGCCTGGCTGGTGTTCGAGCCCTGGCCGGAGAACGAGAAGCCGTTCAGCATCGTCACCGTGGCGACGCCGGGCTGGGCCAGCAGATGCTCCTCGACCTTGCGCACGGCGGCCTGCGTCCGGTTGAACGAGGCGCCGGGCGGGGTCTGGATGTCGACGGTGAAGAAGCCCTGGTCCTCCAGCGGCAGGAAGCCCTCGGGCAGCCGCGCGAAGGCGAAGGCGACGCCGGCGACGAGCGCGAGGTAGACGATCATCACCCGGCCGGACTTCTTGATGAACCACGCGGTGCCGCGGCCGTAGCGCTTGGTCTCGCGGTCGACGATGCGGTTGAACCAGCCGAACACGCCGCCCTTGGAATGGCCATGGCCCTTCGCGACCGGCTTCAGCAGTGTCGCGCACAGGGCGGGGGTGAGCGAGAGCGCGAGCACCGCCGAGAAGGCGATCGAGGTCACCATCGCGATCGAGAACTGGCGGTAGATGATGCCGACCGAGCCGGGAAAGAACGCCATCGGGATGAACACCGCGATCAGCACCAGGGTGATGCCGATGATCGCCCCGGTGATCTGGTCCATCGCCTTCTTGGTCGCGTCCTTCGGCGACAGGCCCTCCTCGGTCATGATGCGCTCGACGTTCTCGACCACGACGATGGCGTCGTCGACGAGGATGCCGATGGCCAGCACCATGCCGAACATCGTCAGCACGTTGATGGAGAAGCCCGCGAGCAGCATCGTGCTGCAGGTGCCCATCAGGGCGATCGGCACGACGATGGTCGGGATCAGGGTGTAGCGGATGTTCTGCAGGAACAGGAACATCACCACGAAGACGAGCACCACCGCCTCGACGAGGGTGTGCAGCACCTTCTCGATCGAGGCCTTCACCGCGGGGGTGATGTCGTAGGGGATGTCCCACTTCAGGCCCGGCGGAAAGAACTGCGACAGCTCCTCCATCTTCTTGCGGATGGCGCCCGCCGTCTCCAGGGCGTTGCCGTCGGGCGCCAGCGTCACCGAGATGCCCGCGGCCTGGCCGCCGTTGAGGCGGGTCGAGAACTGGTAGGCGTCGCCGCCGAGCTCGATCCGCGCGACGTCGCGCAGGCGCACGTTCGAGCCGTCCGAGTTGGCGCGCAGCACGATCGCGCCGAAGTCGTCGACCGAGGCGAGCTGGCCCTTGACGATGATCGGCGCGGTGATCGCCTGGCTGTACGGGCTCGGCTGCGCGCCGACGGCGCCGGACGCCACCTGGATGTTCTGGTTGCGGATCGCGTCCGTCACGTTCTCGGCGGTGAGCGAGAGCCCGCGCAGCTTGTCCGGGTCGACCCAGATGCGAAGGCTGCGCTCGGTGGAGTACAGCGTCGCGCGCCCGACCCCGGGAATGCGGCGGATCTCGTTGATGACGTTGCGGATGAGGAAGTCGCCGAGCCCGATCTCGTCCATCTTCCCGTCGGTCGAGACCAGGGTGATGATGTTGAGGGTGGCGGCCGACGCCTCCTCGACCAGGATGCCCTGCTGGCGGACTTCGGCCGGGAGGCGCGCCTCGACGCGCTTGAGGCGGTTCTGCACCTCGACCGAGGCCAGCGCCGGGTCGGTGCCGGGCTGGAAGGTCGCGGTGATGTTGACCGCACCGAACGAGTCGCTCGTCGACTCGAAGCTCATGATGTTGGCCGCGCCGTTCAGCTCGTCCTCGATCAGCCGGGTCGTGCCGGTGTAGAGGCTCTCCACCGAGGCGCCGGGATAGGCGGTCGACAGGGCGATCGCCGGCGGCGCGATCACCGGATACTGCGCCACCGGCAGCAGCGGCAGCGCGAGCGCGCCGCCGAGGATGATGAACAGCGCGACGACCCAGGCGAAGACCGGCCGGTCGATGAAGAAGCGTGCCATGGATGTTCCGGATCAGCCTGTCGGGTGGTCGGTCGTCGGCGCGTCGTGATCAGCGCAACTTGCTCAGCGCGTCTTGGCGGCGGCCTCGGCCTTGCCGTCCGAAGTCTTGCCGTCCGAAGCCTTGATCGCGCCGGCCTTCGCTGCGCTCGCCTTGGCTTCGGCAGCCCGGGCCTCGGCGGCCTTGGCCTCGGCCATCTTGGCTTCTGCGACCTTGGCCTCGGCTTCGGCGACCTCGTCGACGTCGTGCGGCATGGCCTCGGCGGTCTCGTGCGGCGGCGTCTTGTCCACCGGCTTCACCTGCTGGCCGGCGACGATCTTCTGGAAGCCCTCGATCACCACCCGCTCGCCGGCCTTGAGGCCGTCGCGGATCAGCCAGTTGGTGCCGACCACCGGGCCGACCTCGACCGGCTGGAGCATGACCTTGTCGTCCGCCTTGACGACCCAGACCTCGGCCTTGCCGTCGTTGGTGCGCTGGATCGCCTGCTGCGGCACCGCGATCGCATCGGAATCGATGCCCTGCTTGATCCGGGCGCGCACGTACATGCCGGGGAACAGCTCGTCGTGCGGGTTGGGGATCTGCACGCGCAGCGTCACCTGGCCGGTGCTCGGGTCGGCGGTGACGTCCGAGAACAGGAGCCGGCCCGCCATCGGGTAGAGGGCGCCGTCGTCCATGATCAGGTGGACGTTGGCGGAATCGCGCTCCAGCCGCGAGAGCTCGCCGCTGGCCAGATCGCGCCGGAGCTTGTTCAGCTCGCCGACCGACTGGGTGATGTCGACGTAGATCGGGTCGAGCTGCTGGATCGTGGCGAGCACGCCGGTGGTGCCGGATTCGATCAGGGTGCCCTCGGTGAGCAGCGCCCGGCCGATGCGGCCCGAGATCGGCGCGCGCACATCCGTCCAGTCGAGGTTGAGCTTGGCCCGGTCGCGGGTCGCCCGGGCGCCGGCGACCTCGGCCTCCGCCTGCTTCTTGCCGGCGAAGGCGGTGTCGTACTGGGCCTGGCTCGCCGACTGGCGGGTGAGCAGCGTCTCGAGGCGCTCGGCCTGCTGGTTGGCGAGGACCAGGGCCGCCTCCTGACGCGCCAGCGCGGCCTCGGCGCTCATCAGATCGACCTGATACGGTGCCGGGTCGATCTTGTAGAGGACGTCGCCCTCCTTGACCTGGCTGCCCTGCTCGAACAGCCGCTTCACCACGAGGCCGGAGACGCGGGACCGCACCTCGGCGATCCGCATCGGCGCGACGCGGCCGGGCAGGTCGCGGACGTAGGGGATCGCCTGGGGCGCCACCGTGACGATGCTGACCTCCGGCGGCGGAGGCGGGACCGGGGCCGAGGCCTGCTTCTGGTTGCAGGCGGAGAGCGCGACGAGAAACACCCCGAAACCGAGCGAGGCAGGGCGCATCCGGCGGGCGGACAGGGAGAAGGTCAAGGTCGGGTCGCTCCTGCGAAACGCATCTCGGGGAAGGCCGAGGCGAGGCTCGGCCGTCCGGTGTGTGTCGGTGGCGCGTGGTGCCGGATCGTTCGGCAACGGTCGCCCGCTCGAGGGGTCGGGGCAACCGCGAGGACAGCGCGAGACCCCCGCTTTCGCAGGACATCTTGGCGATCCCGCGACGACGGGCGGAAAGTCCGCGCCGTCGGCCCTTCAGGCGAGCCGGGGCGGGCGGTCGGGCGGTGCGGAAGCCCGGGCGCGCACGACGGCGCGGCCGCGTGGAACGAAGGCGGATCCGGACAGGCATCGGAGGAGGTGCGGCAGCGGATCGGCGGAGGCCGAGCGTCCGGCCCAATCGTCGGCCTCGACCGCGTGCGGCGCGACCATGTCGACCGAAGCGTCGGCGGCGTCGGCCAGGACCGACCGGGGAGCCGTCAGCGTCGAGCCGCTGCCCGAGACGGTGGCACCGGCCTCCCGAGGGAGACCGACGACGAGCAGCAGCACGCCGACCACGAGAGCGACGAGCACCCGCAGCATCGTGGCACGAGCGGCCACGCGGGCCGGCGCAGCGATTTCGGAGGGGCATGTCACAGCTCCCATAAAGGCTCTGCCCCATCGCGGCACAACCGGCTGCGACATCTTGTCGAGAGGGTCTGCGAGAAATCCGGGAACCAATCGCCCTCCGCCTCCGGCCGGGTGGAGGGCTTTCCGGGTCGGCAGGCCGCGATCCGCCCGCAGGAAGTGTTGCGGCGATCCCACAGGCGGCGCGTTCCGGGCCCCCAACGCATCCGACGTCCGCCGCTTGCCGCAATGCCCGCCTATCCGGCAGCGGACCGAACGAACCACCGGAGGACCTGCATGACACGCCGCATCGCCACACTCTGCCTCGCTGCCGGGCTCGCGCTCGGCGCCGGCGCGGCGCACGCGAACCCGTTCGATGCCGGGCCGATCGCCGACTTCATGAACATCTTCCGCACCCAGGCGATCCCGCGCGAGACCATCGCCTGGAAGGGCAAGGAGAAGCCCGGCACCATCGTCGTCTCGACGAGCCAGCGCCGGCTCTTCTACGTGCTCGGCGGCGGCGAAGCGGTGCGCTACGGCGTGGGCGTCGGGCGCGAGGGCTTCTCGTGGTCGGGCGAGAAGAGCGTCACGATGAAGAAGGAATGGCCGTCGTGGCGGCCGCCGTCGCAGATGCTCGCCCGCCGCCCGGATCTGCCCCGCTTCATGGCCGGCGGCCAGGACAACCCGCTCGGGGCCCGGGCGATGTATCTCGGCTCGTCGCTCTATCGCATCCACGGCTCCAACGAGCCCGAGACCATGGGCGCCGCCGTCTCTTCCGGCTGCATCCGGATGACCAACAAGGACGTGGTCGACCTCTACGATCGCGTCCGCGTCGGCACCAAGGTGATCGTTCGCAACTGATGGTTGATGGCGGCGGGATGGGGCGCCGGTCTTCGTCCCGCCGTTACGAAGGGCTTCGCCTGGGCAGCCGTCGCCTCGATCGACAAAATTACAATTCAAAATTGTAATTTTAAGTCTTTGACAGCGTTTGCCGTGAAATTCTGCCGTCCGCGCCCGATCGGGCGTCCGGGACGGTTTCGCATGGCGGATGATCGAGCAGGCTCAGCGGCGATGCGCGACGCGCGGACGGCGTCGGTCGAGGCGTCGCTGCAGGGCCTGATCGACCTGGCCGCGGACCTTCTCGAGGCGCCGATCGCCGCCATCCTCGGCGCCGGGGCGCCGATCGGGCCGCGAGCGGAGGAAGCGAACGCGCTCGCGCCCTTCCGCGACCGTGCGATCGCCCGGGGCGACGTCCTCGTCGTCCCCGACGCGGCGATCGATCCGCAGTTCCATGCCGGCTCCGCCGGCCGCGGCGCGATCCGCTTCTTCGCCGGCGCGCCGCTGATCGACCGCGACGGCACCTGCCTCGGCGTGCTGTGCGTCGCCGACCCGGCGCCGCGGCCGCCCCTGGCCGACCGCACGCGCCGGCGGCTGGCGCGGCTGTCCGACCTCGCCGTCGCGGTGCTGGCGCAGGGGCGGCGGACGATGGCGCAGCGGGACGCGGAAGGGTTCGTCGCCGCCACGAGCTCGGCGCTGATCACCACCGACGCGACCGGCCGGATCACCTTCGCCAACCCCGCCTGCGAGACGCTGCTCGGCTACCCCGCCGGTGCCCTGGCCGGGCGCGACGTGGCCTCGATCGTGCCGCTGCGCCTGCGCGGGCACCACGTCGCCGGCATGGGCGCGCTCACCGCCGGCGGCCCGCCCAAGCTCGCCGGCCGTTCCGTCGAGGTGACGGCTCTGCGCGCCGACGGCAGCGAGGTGCCGATCGAGCTGTCGCTCTGCGCCTGGGGGGAGGGCGCCGCGATGGGCGTCGGCGCGGTGATGCGCGACATCTCGGAGCGCCGCCGCCGCAACGCGCGCCTGCTCCGGCTCGCCCACGAGGACCCCGGCACCGGCCTGCCGAACCGGGTCCGCCTGTCCGGAGAGATCGATGCGCGCCTCGCCGCACGCCGACCGGTCGGGCTGCTGACCCTCGGGGTCGACGGCCTGCGGGCGGTGACCGACGGGTTCGGCTCGGGCATCGGGGCGGCCTTGCTGGAGGCGCTGGTGGTGCGGCTGGCCGGACGCCTGCCGCCGGGGGCGCTCCTGGCCCGCCTCGGCGAGGACGAGCTCGCCGTGCTGCTGGCCGCGACCGAGCCGCCCGGCGAGGCGGATCTCGAGGCCGGCACCGAAGCCTGCGCCGAAGCCCTGTTCGCCGCGCTCGCCGAGCCCGTCACCGTCGGCCACCACGTCCTGCATGTCGGCGCGCGGATCGGCGCCGCGCAGGCGCCGCGCGACGGGGCCGACGCGGCCGAACTGATGGCGGCGGCCGACCTCGCCCTCGAGCGCGCCCGCCACATGGGCCCGCGCGGCTACCGCGCCTTCACCCCCGCGATGCGGGATGCGGCCAAGGCCCGGCGCGACCTGCAGGATGCGCTCCTCGACGGCCTCGCCGCCGGCGAGGTCGCCCTGCACTACCAGCCGCAGATCGAGCTCGCGACCGGGCGCCTGCGCGGCGTCGAGGCCCTGATCCGCTGGAACCACCCGACCCGCGGGCTGCTCGCGCCGGCCGAGTTCCTGCCGGCGATCGAGGCGAGCACCCTGGCAACCCGCTTCGGCCAGTGGTGCCTCGACGAGGCCTGCCGCCAGGCGGCCGCGTGGCGCAAGGCCGGCCTGCCGCGGATCGGCGTGGCGGTGAACCTGTTCGACGCGCAGATCCGCGCCGGCACCCTGGCCGAGGTGGTGATCCAGGCCCTGGCGCGGCACCGGCTGCCGCCGGAGATCCTGGAGCTGGAGGTGACGGAGATGATCGCGCTGGCCGACGCACCCGCCACGCTGGAGCCGCTGCGGCGCCTGCGGGCCCTCGGCGTCGGCATCGCGCTCGACGATTTCGGCACCGGCTACGCCTCGCTCTCCACCCTCAAGAGCTTCCCGCTCACCAAGCTGAAGATCGACCGCGGCTTCGTCCGCGACGTGCTCCACGACGCCCACGACGCGACCATCGTGAAGGCGGTGCTCGACATCGGCCGCAGCCTCGACCTGATCGTCATCGCCGAGGGGATCGAGACGCCCGAGCAGGAGGCGGCGCTGATGGGCATGGGCTGCCGCTACGCGCAAGGGTACCGCTACGGCCGGCCGGTGCCGGGCGATCTCCTGGGACGTCGCCTCGCCGAGCCCGTTCCCGCCAAAGCCTTCTCCCGCAGCGCCTGAAGCCGGTGCGGGACGCGCCCGGGGCGGGCCGTCACTTCGGCATGAAGGCCCAATAGTCGAGGTCGAGGATGACGCTCGGGTGGTAGCCGTCGCCCTCGCGGCCGGGATGCGCGGCGCAGGGCTGGTTCTTGGTGGCGACCGTGCGCAGCCGCAGCAGGCCGACGTCGCCGCGACCGGTCTCGGCCGTGTCGAGCACCTCGCTCCAGGCGTAGACCGTGTCCCCGGCAAACAGCGGCGCCACGTGCCGGCCAGCGTTGATGCCCGCGATGGCGAAGGCGTTGGCGAGCCCGTTGAAGCTCAGGGCGCGGGCCAGCGAGATCACGTGGCCGCCGTAGATCAGGCGCCGGCCGAAGCGGGTCTCCTTGCCGCTCAGCGCGTCGAAATGCACCTTGGCCGTGTTCTGGTAGAGGCGCGTCGCGATCTGGTGCTCGGCCTCCTCGACGGTCATGCCGTCGACGTGGTCGATCTTCTCGCCGACCGCGTAATCGGAGAACCGATGCGGGCTGCCGGCGAGGTCGAGATCGTAGGCCGAGACGTCGAGCGGTGGCAGGGCGCCTGCGAGGTCGGCCGGGTCGACCACCTTGGCGAAGCTCGGCACGTGCTCCTCGGCGATCGCGGCTTGCGGGTCGCGCTTGCGCACCAGCACCCAGCGGCAATAGCTCAGCACGGTCTCGCCCTTGGCGTCCGAGCCGGTCGAGCGCACGTAGACGACGCCGGTCTGACGGTTCGAGCTCTCCTTGAGGCCGATCACCTCGGAGACGGTGGACAGGGTCTCGCCCGGATAGACCGGACGGCGGAACCCGCCCTCGGCGTAGCCGAGGTTGGCCAGCGCGTTGAGCGAGATGTCCGGCACGGTCTTGCCGAACACCACGTGGAAGGTGAGCAGGTCGTCGAGCGGGCTGCGCGGGTAGCCGATGCCTTGCGCGAACGCGTCCGACGACTGCACCGCGAAGCGCGGGCCGTAGAGGGCGGTGTAGAGCGCGACGTCGCCGGTGGTCACCGTGCGGGGCGTGGCGTGGCGGATGGTCTCGCCGAGGCGGTAATCCTCGAAGAAGCGGCCGGGATTGGTCTTCATGGGGCTCGGGGATCTCCGCGTCCGGGCGCGACGGTTTCGAGGACGGTGTGCGGCGGGTCGGCCGCCGGCGTGCGGGTCCCACGATTCTGAGGATCGCGGGACCGGCCGTCAGCGGGCGTAGACGTAGGGGTCGGCCGGCACGAACTCGTGCAGCAGGCGGCTCACGAACAGCAGCAGCAGGATCAGGATGATCGGCGAGATGTCGACGCCGCCGAGGTTCGGCAACAGGTTGCGGATCGGGCGCAGCACCGGCTCGGTGATCCGGTAGAGCACCTCGCCGATCTGCGAGACGATCGGGTTGCGCACGTTCACCACGTTGAAGGCGACGAGCCAGCTGAGGATCGCGCTGGCGATGAGGACGTAGATGAAGAGCTGGACGACGGTGTCGAAGAGCCAGATCAAGGAATTCATGCGCGAAACACGTGTCCTCGTGCGCCCGCGCGGGACGCCGGAACGGCGACGCGACGGCAGCGGGAATCGGGAATTGACAGTTCGATCGGCGCAAGCCTAAAAGGCCGGCGCCTTGGACGGGGCTGTAGCTCAGATGGGAGAGCGCCGCAATCGCACTGCGGAGGTCAGCGGTTCGATCCCGCTCAGCTCCACCAGGCTTTCCTGGTGGTCGATCGTCAGGTGAGGTCCGGCCGCGATAACGCTGCCGCGACAACGGGTTGAGGCCCGCCATCAGCATTTCTGCGATCCGGCGGATCGGCGGCGCGCACGCGCTCCGAGCCTGTCGGCCGGCGGCGTTCCCGCCGTCCTGCGAGCCTTCGGTCGACGCAAGGTCTGAAGGCGTCGCGACCGCTCCCGGCACGGGCCACCGAAGCGTGCGGGCGGGACCGAAGCCCGATCCTCGCGCCGCGCTCTACGGAGCGGTCCGGCCGATCACGGCGCGCAGCGGATCGCCCGGGCCCCCCTCCGGCAGGACGACACGGGTCTCGACGGTCGGGAAGCCGGCCTGGCGGAGATGAAGATCGATCAGCCGCGCCTGATCGTCGCCGCCGAGCGCCTGCCAGATCGCCACGGCCTTGGTCGAAAAGCAGCGATTCGAGAAGGTGATGATCACGGGCGCGTCCGGGCGCAGCACCCGCGCGGCCTCGCGCAGCACGGCGACCGGATCCTGCAGGTACTGCACCCCGACGCAGACGAGGACGGCGTCGATGCTGCCCGCCTCCAGCGGCAGGGCCGGGTCGCCGTTGAGGTCCTGCACGAACGAGGCCGTCAGGCGGGGATTGGCCGCGAGCTCGCGCCCGTTGAGGCCGTGCCCGATCACGGCGGCGTAGGCGATCTCCGGAGGCAGGTGGCTGACCCAGCTCGACATCAGGTCGAGGAGGCGGCCGCCGGCCGGGAGCAGGGCGCGGTAGAGGTCCGTCACGGCCGCGATCGCCGCGTCGTCGATGTGGGTGACGAACCGGGGCTGGGCGTAGAACAGGGCGTCCGGCGCCTGGTCCCGCTTGCGGAACGCCTCGGGCGGAAGCTGGGGAAGGCTCGTCATGGCGTCACTCCGTTCGGGATCTCGTCGCGCCTCGCGCCGCCATGCGACGGCGCCATGCGCGGTGGCATCCATCGCCCGGGGCGACGAAGGCCGCTTGCGCGAGAGGCGACGCCGTAAGCTCAGATGTCCTGCCGGAGGTGGTCGCCGGGCGGCCGGAAGGGAAGCGCCAGCACCTTGCGTCCCTTCAGATCGTGCACGCTCACCTGCCACTCCGCCCAATCCGTCTGCCCGTCGAGCGTGACCATCAGGGCTTCGGCGACACCGCGCGCATTGGCGGGCAGCCTGTCCGGCAAGCGGATGTCCTTGCCGACCGTGTCGACGACGCATTCCAGGCCGTTCGTGCAATGGAAACGGTAGCGTGCCATGGCAGTGCAACTCCCTGAGCGACCGGGTCGAATCTCGTTCATGATATGTTCTGAAATCCGTCGAAGGCAAACGGGTTCCGGTGCGAACAGCGTCGCGCGGTCACGACAGGGTGGATAAGCACCCCGACGGCATCGCCCTCGCTGGCGCGCCGGCGCCCCGCTTCCAGGCGACGCTGGTCCCGCGCCCGCATCAGGCCGCGGCCGCCGACGCGATCCTGGCCGCGCGGGCCGCCGGCCGTCCGGGCTTCCTGCTCGGCGACGCGACGGGCCTGGGCAAGACGCTCTCGATCTGGAGCGCGCTCGCGCGGATGCCCGAGGGCGAGGTGCTGATCGTCTGCCCGAAGGGCGCGATGCCGCAATGGCGTCGCACGATCGCCGGTTCGGGATTGCCGGAGAAGGCGGTGACCCTCGTGAACTACGAGCGCACCAAGTCCCTGATGGCGCCGCCGCCCACGAGCACCCGCCGGTCGGCGCGCGCCAGGAACAACGCGCTGGCCAAGAACGGAAGCCTGCGCCGGACCTGGCCCCTCGTCGTGTTCGACGAGAGCCACCGGCTGCGCAATCCCTACAGCCAGCAGAGCCTGGTGTGCCGCCACCTGGCCGACGCGGCGGTGTTCACCGGCTACGTGAGCGCGACGGCCGGGCAGGCGCCCCACGAGCTCTCCTATCTCGGACGCCTCCTCGGCGAGGCGGCCGACGCGCCGACCGCGACCCTCGCCGAGTTCCGGACGCTGATGCAGCGCCTCGGGATCGGCCGGGCCAAGGGCCGTTGGGTGAACTGGTCGTGGACCAGCAATGCGCGCGACTGCGCCGTCATGGCCGACCTGCTCTACACCGGCCCGCGCGCGATCGGGCTGCGGCGGCGCCCGGGCGACATCGCCGGCTGGCCGGAGGTTCAGCGCGCCCTGGCGCCGACGGCCCTGACGGCGGAGGCCCGCCGCCTGTACCAGGCGACGTGGCGCGCGTTCCGCCAGGAATTCGGGTTGCTCGGCGGCAGCCACCGGCGCCCGGCCGGGTGGGCGGCGGATCTGCGCTTCCGGCAGAAGGCGAGCCTGCTGCGCGTGGCGGGAACGTGCGACTTCGCCGAGCTTCTCCTCGGCGCGGGCGAGCAGGTCGCGATCTCCGTGGCGTTCCTCGAGACCGGTGCGGCTCTGCAGGCGGCCCTGGAGCAGCGCGGCTGGCAGGTCGGCACCATCGACGGGCGGCAGGATGCCGAGGCGAACGAGGCGGTGCGCCGGGCCTTCCAGACCGGTCGGCTCGACGTCGTCGTGTTCACCGTGACGGAGTCGATCTCGCTCCATCAGGACGAGCTGCCGGGCGGCGAGCGCACGCGGGCCCTGGTGATCCACGACATGCGCCACAGCGCGATCCAACTCGCCCAGATCGAGGGACGCTGCCACCGGGACGGGCAGGCGGCGACGATCCACTACGCCTATGCCGAGGGCACGATCGAGGAGGAGATCACCGCGACCGTGGTCCAGCGCATGGCCGCGATGGGCGCCATGGTGGGCGAGGATACCGGGATGTTCGAGGCGATCGCGCGCCGCCTGGCAGCCGACGGCCCCGGCGCCTGAGGGACCGCCGGGACGCCGCCGACGACGACGCGCCCCACGGGCCGGCGCCGGCTTGATGGTCGCCTGATCTATCGCACATCCGACAAATCAGGCCTCTGTAGGCTCGCTTGACGCCTCGCGACTGTCAAATCGCGGCTACCATTTCGAAAGACCTTGCCCGCGATAGTAAGGCATGACACGCAGACTCACGAGCCGCCAGGACCTGCCCGACGACGTGCAGACCGAGCTCGTCTTCCTGCTGTACTCGTCCCTGCCGCAGGTGGCGATCCTCGCGATCACCGTGTCGGCGGCCAGCCTCGCCTTCGCGCTCGCGACCGGCGGCCTCGTCGAGGCGGCGCTGGGCGCGCTCGCATCCGCCGCCACCCTCTGCCGCGTCGCCTCGATCCGGCGGTTCAAGCGCACGCGGACGCAGGACATGACGTTTCGCGTCGCGCGGGCCTGCGGCCGGACCTTCGGCGCGATGATGGTCGGCACCGGGATCTGCCTCGCCCTGCTCGCGCTGCGCGCCGCAGCGATCGACCGCCTGGACTTCTTCATCCTGTTCTTCGGCATCATCCTCAGCTTCTGCGTCGGCGCGGCGACCCGCTCCTCCGTGATCCCGTGGATCCCGGTGACGACCGCCCACATCATGCTGATCGCCTGCATCGTCGCCCTGACCCGGCGGCCGGAATTCGGCTGCTGGTTCGGAGGCTGGTTCCTGATCCTGATGCTGGTGGCCTACGCCGAAGCCTGCCTGCACCTGGAGGGCACCGTCATCGACAAGATCCTGGCACGGCGCGCCGTCGCCTGGACCGCGGCGCATGACGGCCTGACCGGCCTGCCGAACCGCGCCAGCTTCGGCACGCAGCTCGATCGCGCCTGCCGCCGGCCGGGCGGCACGGGCGAGCCCTGCGCGGTGCTCTACCTCGACCTCGATCGCTTCAAGTCCGTGAACGACACGATGGGCCACGCCGCCGGCGATACGCTCTTGGCTCGGGTCGCCGACCGCCTTCGCCAGGCCATCGAAGGGCAAGCGAGCGCCTATCGTCTCGGCGGCGACGAATTCGCCGTGCTGCTGGAGGTCGACGCGACGCCCGAACGGGCGCGCGCCCTGGCGTCTCGGATCGTCGCGGAGGTCGGCCGCCCCTACCGGCTGTCCGGCGGCAGCGCGGAGATCGGGATCTCCGTCGGCATCGCCCATGCGCCGGAGGTCGGGGCCGATCCGCAGGAGGTCCTGAACCGGGCCGACCGCGCGCTGTATGCCGCCAAGGGCGGCGGGCGCGGGCGGTGAATCGCGGCGGATCATCCCGGGGCGCTCGCCGCCTGAGCCGGCGTTCCGTGCCGTTGGCGTGACCGGCCGGCGGAGGACGAGGCCTCAGGCGACGGGAAAGGCCGTCGGCTCGGCGATCTCGACCCGGTTGCCGCGGGACCGGTATTCGCGGGCGGCGGCGTAGGCCGGGCGCCGGGCTCGCATGATCGAGCCGAGCGGCCGGTGCGCGGCCAGGCCGGTCCACGGATTGAAGGCCAGGCGGTCCTCGACGGCGGCGCGCATCGCGTCCGACCACGTGTCCTGCGGCGCGGCGGTGATGCGGGCGACGGGGCGATAGGGGCTCTCGTCCTCGGACCACATCGCCGCGGCGTCCTCGACCGGCATCGCCTCGATGTCCGTCGCCAGCTGCACCCGCAGCTCCCAGACGGCCGGGCAGGTGCGGAAGAAGTCCCGGACGGCCTCGCGGATCCCGTCGGGACGGCCGGCGAGGTCGAGGGGCCGCTCCGACAGGGCGACGAGGTCGGAGGAGACCGGCGAAAGCGCCACCTTGCCGAAATACGCGCCATGCAGGAGCGCGGCCTGGGAGAAGAAGCTGTCGCCCAGAAGATGGGTCTTCGCCTGGCCGGCCAGGGTGGTCAGCGTGGCGGACTTGCCCCCGACCATCTCGAGCGCGGCCTCCGCGGTGCGCGTCACGGCCGATACCGCCCGCTTGAGGGGCTCGGCACGCCCGGTGGTCGCGGCCAGCGGCCTGAGCTGCCGCAGGAAGCCCTCGGCGGTGCCGATCTGGAACGCGGGCGAGTTGCCGAGCACGTAGTTCTGGGTGGTCTCGCCCTCGCTGCCCGGCAGGCGCGGGCCGGGAACGCCCAGGACCTTGAGGGCGGCCCCCCGCGGGGTGGAGACCCGGTCGTCGAGGATGTCGCCCGGCGTGGTGCTGAACCGCAGGATCGCCTCGTAGCTGGCCAGCGCCGCGAACAGGCCCTGGGCGAGGGCCGGCGGAAGGCCGGGCAGGACCTCGAACCGTGCCTTCAGGTAGCCGTGCGCCTTGGCGTGGACGGCCCGGTGGGCGTAGCCGGTGTCGGCATGCGTCTTCCGCTGGATCGAGAGCATGGCCTCGGTCAGGCCCCGCTGGATCTCGTCCTCGTCCGCCGGGACGGTCTCGAAGGAGGGGTCGAACCGAAGCGGAGGTTGCTGGGTCATGCCCTCAAACGTGGGGCGACTCGCGGAAGTTGCCCGACCGGGCGAGATGCCGCGTCCTCGACCGGGCCGCCTCGGCCCTGGAACGCCGGCCGCCCTCGGTTCGGCCCCGCCCCGATCCGCTCACGGGGCGGGGGAACCCCGGATCTCACCAGCCTGGGCCGAAACGCGACGCGGCCCGGATGCGGGATACCGCGATCGGATTTAAGCGCGCGTAGGATCGGACCATGCCCGGCTGTCCCGTATCGAGATGCCGGGCCGTCTCAGGCCGGGTGGGCGGCCGCCCCGACCGGCGCGTCGGCTTTCGGGGCGGATTTACCGAAAAGACCGTGCGACGCGGCCGAGCGGGCGTGCGAGTTCGGAGCGTCGAGCGGCGGCGCTCGGCGATCGCCCACCGGTCGGAACGACAGGCGAGCGGTCATATTTCCGCCGCCGCGCACCGACTCTGAGAGACCGACCAGACCGTTCCAGATAAAATCGGTGACATGAATCGTCCCCCCGCCCGCGAGACGGAGGCCGCGCGTCTCGGCGCCCTCGATCGCTATCGCATGCTCGATACGCCGCGCGAGCAGGATTTCGACGAGATCGCGGAAGCGGCCGCCGAGCTGTGCGAGGTGCCGATCGGGGTCGTCAACCTGATCGGCGACGGGCGCCAGTTCTTCAAGGCCGAGGTCGGGCTCGGCGTCCGCGAAACGCCGCTGGAGAGCTCGTTCTGCCGGCAGGCGATCCTGCAGGAGGACTTCCTCTACGTCCCCGACGCGCGCCACGACCCGCGCTTCGAGGACAACCCGCTCGTCGTCGGGGACCCGGGCCTGCGCTTCTACGCCGGCGCCCTGCTCAAGACCGCCGACGGCCATCCCATCGGCACGGTCTGCGTCCTCGATACCAAGCCGCACCAGCTGACCGAGCGCCAGCGCAAGGGCCTCGCCCGCCTCGCGCGCCAGACCATGGCGCAGATGGAGCTGCGCCGGTCGCTGCGGGCGCAGGAGGAGCAGCGCCTCCTGCACGAGCGCATCGTCGACGGCGCCACGGACTACGCCATCGTCGCGACCGACGCGGCGGGCCGCGTGACCCGCTGGAACACGGGCGCCGAGCGCACCCTCGGCTGGACCCAAGCCGAGATGCTGGGCCGGGCGGTGGATGCGTTCTTCACGCCGGACGATCGCGCGAGCGGGCGGCCGGAGATCGAGATGCGGCTCGCGGAAAAGAACGGCAGCGCGCCCGACGAGCGCTGGCACGTGCGCAAGGACGGCAGCCGGTTCTGGGCCTCGGGCAAGATGATGCCCCTCCGGTCGGACGACGGGCGAACCGTCGGCTTCCTCAAGATCCTGCGCGACCGGACCCGGGAACGCGACGCCGGTGCGGCGCTGGAGGCGAGCGAGCTGCGCTACCGCTCCCTCGTCGAGGTCAGCCCTCAGGTGGTCTGGTTCGGCGACATCGACGGCAACGTCACCTACTGCAACGCCTACTGGTACGCCTATACCGGACTGCCCGCCAACGAGACCGGGGAGACGAGCTGGATGGGCGTGATCCACCCCGACCACCGCGACGCGACCCGTCGCGCCTGGCTCGCCGCCTCCCGCGACGGCCGGGACTACGAGGTGGAGTTCCTGCTGCGGCGGGCCGACGGGATGTACCGCTGGTTCCTGTCCCGCGCACGCCCGATCCGCGATGCGGACGGGACCGTGCGCAGCTGGATCGGCACCTCGCTCGACATCCACGAGCGCAAGGTCGCCGAGGCGCGCTTCCAGACCCTGACCCAGCTCGCGCCGACCGTGATCTGGTTCGGCAATCCCGACGGCAGCCTCAGCTACCTGAACGACCGCTGGTACGCCTATACCGGGCAGACGGCGGAGCACGCGCTGCCGCTCGGGTGGGCCGAAGCGATCCATCCCGACGACCGGCCGGGGCTGTTGGAGACGTGGGAGGCGGCGCGCACCCGCGAGACCGTCTACGACACGGAGGCGCGGCTGCGTCGGGCCGACGGCGCCTATCGCTGGTTCCTGATCCGGGCCGAGCCGATGCGGGACGGCGCCGGATCGGTCGTGGGCTGGCTCGGCAGCACCAGCGACATCCACGACCGCCGCCAGGTGGAGGAGGACCTGCGCCGCGCGCGCGAGCAGCTGCGCCTCGCCGTCGAGGCGACGGGAACCGGGATCTTCGACTACGACCTCGTCGCCGACGTCCTGAAGTGGGATGCCCGCACGCGCTCCTTCTTCGGCCTCGGTCCCGATGCCGCGGTGAACCTCGACGTCTACCTCGCCCGCCTGCACCCGGACGACCGCGCCGCGGCGGACGCGGCGGTCGGCGCCGCGATCGATCCGGCGGGCGACGGGACCTACGACATCACCTACCGCACCGTGGCGCCGGAGGACGGCATCGAGCGCTGGGTGTCCGCCAAGGGGCAGACCCTGTTCGAGGACGGGCGGCCCCTGCGGCTCATCGGGACGGCGCGCGACATCACCGTCGCGCGGCGGGCCGAGCAGGTCCTGCGCGAGACCGAGGAGCGCTATCGGCTGGCATCGCGCGCCACCAACGACGCGATCTGGGATTGGGACCTCGCCAGCAATCACGTGCTGTGGAACGAGGCGCTCCAGGCCGCCTACGGCCACGCCCCGGACGCCGTCGACCCGACGGGGGATTGGTGGATCGGGCAGATCCATCCCGAGGACCGCGGGCGCGTCGACGCCGCCATCCACGCGATCATCGACGGCACCGGCACGGCCTGGACCGACGAGTATCGCTTCCTGCGCGCGGACGGCTCCTACGCCTACGTCCTCGACCGGGGTTACGTCATCCGCGACGCGACCGGCCGGGCGGTTCGGATGATCGGCGCCATGCTCGACATCTCCGAGCGCCGGAAGGCCGAGGAGCACCAGCGCCTGCTGACCGGCGAGCTGCAGCACCGGGTCAAGAACACCCTCGCCCTGGTGCAGGCCATCGCCAGCCAGACCCTGCGCGGCTCGACCGACGTCAACGAGATGCGGGAGGCGTTCGCCGCCCGGCTGATCTCGCTCGGCCGCGCGCACGACATCCTGACCGCCGCGAGCTGGACGGCCGCCCCGATCGGGGACGTCGTGGACGGGGCTCTGAACGTGCATCTCGGGGCGATGGCCGCGCGCCTGCGCACCAGCGGGCCCAACGTGCTCCTGGCGGCCAAGCCCGCCCTGTCGCTCGCCCTGTCCCTGCACGAGCTCGCCACCAACGCCGCCAAGTACGGCGCGCTCTCGAACGACGCGGGCGTCGTCGACCTGCGCTGGCACGTGGCCCATGCCGGCGACGCCCCGCGGTTCTCCCTGGTCTGGTCCGAGCAGGGCGGCCCGCCGATCCTGGCCCAGCCGGCGCGCCGCGGCTTCGGATCGCGCCTGATCGAGCGCAGCTTCGCCGCCGAGGTCGGCGGCGAGGTCACGCTCACCTACGCGCGGACGGGCCTCGTCTGCCGGCTGGAGGCCCCCCTCGCGTCGATGCAGGAGATCCCCGATGCCGCCGCGGCCTGAGGTGCGGGCGGGCGCGGCCCGCGCGTGCATCGCGCCTTGGCGCGGCGGCCGGCCGGCCTATCTGTGCGGTCACCGCGCCGCGATGCCCATCGCGCGCAGCCCGAGCGCTCGGCCGATCCCGTCATGTCGCTGACCAAACGCATCGTCGGCCTCGTCACGCTCGCGCTCGTGCCCGCCCTCGCGATCCAGGGCTACAACGAGTTCGCGTTGCGCGCCGCGCGGGGCGAGGCCGTGCGCGACGAGGCGATGCGCGCCGCCCGCAGCGTCGCCGCCGACCTCGGCCAGTTCGGGCGCGGCACCCGGCAGGTTCTCGGCATCCTGGCCGAGGTCCCGGAGATCCAGGGCAAGGACCCCGACACCTGCACGGCCTATCTCAGGACCCTGCTCGGGAAGGTCCCGGGCGCGTTCTTCTTCGGGGTGGCGGATGCCGACGGCACCATCGTCTGCAACACCCTCGGCTCCCCGCGCGGCGCCTACACCCTGGCCGACCGCGGCTACTTCCGGGACGCGATGCGCACGGGCGGCTTCGCGGTCGGCGGCTTCGTGACGGGGCGGATCACCCGCAAGCCGACCTGGCAGTTCGCCCAGGCCATCCCGGGAGCCGGCGGCCGGCCGACCGGCGTCGTGGTGGCCAGCATCGACCTGGACCACCTCGCCGGACACCAGGCCCGGGCCGGGCTGCCTCCCGACGCCGCGCTGATCGTCGCGGATCGGGACGGCGTCATCCTGCTCCGCCTGCCCGACCACGCCGCATGGGTCGGCAAGCCGCTGCCGCAGCCGTTCTGGTCGGCGCTCTCGGAGAACCGCGGCAAGGTGATCGACCTGGCGGGCCTGCGCGGGACGATGCGGATCACCGGAATCGCGGCCGTCACGCCGGACGACCTCGAAGGCGTGACCGTCGCGGTCGGCCTTTCGCCCGCGGCCGCCTTCGCCGACATCGACGCGGCGACGCAGCGCGGCGTCATCCTCATCGTCCTCGGCGCCCTCGGCGCCCTCATCGCGGCGCTGCTGGCGGGGCGCGCCTTCATCCGCCGTCCGGTGCGCCGCCTGCTGCAGGCCGCGTCCGCCTGGCGGCTCGGGGACCTCGGCGCGCGGTCGAGCCTGTCCGGCCCGTCCGAGTTCGGGCAGCTCGGCGAGGCGTTCGACGCCATGGCGATCTCGCTGCAGAAGCACGAGGGTGAGCTGCGCTCGGAGATCGCGCGCAGCCATCTCCTGCAGGAACGGCAGACGATGATGCTGCACGAGCTCAACCACCGGGTCCGCAACACCCTCACCACGGTGCAGTCGCTCGCCCGCCAGTCGCGCCGCACCGACGAGACCGGCGAGCGGCTGGAGGGGCGCATCATCGCCCTGTCGAAGACCCACGACCTGCTCTCGCGCGACGACTGGGCGGGCGCCCCGCTCCGGACGGTGCTGGAGAACGAGCTGGCGCCGTTCAGCGAGGGCCAGGCCGACCGCTTCCGGCTCGACGGCCCCGAGGTCGACCTTCCGCCGCGCTACGTGCTGGCGCTCGGCATGGCGCTGCACGAGCTGACCACGAACGCCGCCAAGTACGGCGCCCTGTCCGGCGGGACCGGACGCGTCGACATCGCGTGGCGGACCGCGACCGCGGAGGGCGGCACGCGCCGGCTCGTGCTGGACTGGCGCGAGAGCGGCGGCCCGCCGGTCGTCGCGCCGCAGCGGCGCGGCTACGGCACGCGGCTGATCAACGGCGGCATCGGCCATGAGCTCGGCGGGACGGTGCAGCTCGAGTTCGACCGCTCGGGGCTTCGCTGCACCCTGGACGTGCCGCTCGACGCGCAGGATCGCTTCACCTCGTTCCACCCGGAATCCGGGATGCCGATGTCGGCGGCCTGACCGCGCGCCCCCGGCCGGGACCGGCCGGAGGCGGCAGACCATGAACGGCCGCGTGCGGGTCCTCCGCGGATCCCCTCGATCGGCGGGGTCGGGTCCGGATCGCGGCTCGGCGACGACGAGCGAGACGCCGGGGTGTCCCGCGACAGCGGGCGCGTCGCGGCTCCCCAGAGGATTGCGCGTCGATGCTCGAGGCTTTCTTCGACCGCCCCGCGGCCGCCGTCGCGCAGGATCTGATCGGCGCGCGACTCTTCGTCGAGGCGGTCGGCGGCCTCGTCGTCGAGACCGAGGCCTACGACCGCGCCGATCCGGCGTCCCACAGCTTCCGGGGGCCGACGAAGCGCAATGCCAGCATGTTCGGGCCGCCCGGCCACGCCTACGTCTATCGCTCCTACGGCCTGCACTGGTGCCTCAACCTCGTGTGCGAGCCCGGCAGCGCGGTGCTGCTGCGCGCCATCGAGCCCACGCAGGGCATCGCGGCGATGCAGGCGCGCCGCGCCACGGCGGAACCGCGACTGTTGTGCGCGGGGCCCGGCCGCCTGTGCCAGGCGCTGGGCGTCACCGATGCGCTCGATGGTCGTTCCCTCGCGGGCCCGCCGTTCCGCTTCGCGCCTCGGGGCCGGCCGGTGCCCGTCGTCGTCGACCGACGCATCGGCATCACGCGCGGCGCCGAGACGCCCTGGCGTTTCCTGCTCGCCGGATCCCGGTACGTCAGCCGCCCCGCACGGCGCATCGCCGCAACGGACGCCTGACCTCGGGCGCCCCGCACCCCGCCGGCGAGCGGAGGTCCGGCCCGGTCGCGGGCAGGGGAGGCCCACGCTCATAGGCCCCGGCCCGACCGCATGCGGCGCTCCGCGTCACAGGGCCAGCGGCGCGTTGTCGACGACCTCCTTCATCACGAAGAACGTCCGCGTCTGGCGCACGCCGGGCAGCGCGATCAGCGTGCTGCTGTGCAGGCGGTTGAAATCCGCCATGTCGCGCACCCGGATCTTGAGGAAGTAGTCGAAATCGCCCGCCACCAGGTGGCAGTCGAGCACGGTCGGCATGGCGCGGGCCGCCGCCTCGAAGGCCGCGAAGCTCTCCGGCGTCGAGCGGTCGAGCACCACGCCGACGATCACCAGCGCGCCGAGGCCGACCTTGTCCGGCGCCACCTGGGCGCGGACCGCCTTGACGTAGCCCTCCGCGAACAGCCGCTGCGTCCGACGATGGCAGGTCGCCGCGCTGGTGCTCACGCGCTTGGCGATCTCGGCGTTGCCCATCCGCCCGTCCGCCTGCAGCAGGCGCAGGATCTTCAGGTCGATCCGGTCGAGCCCCGCGTCGGTGGACGAATCTCTCATGACCCCGCCGCCTCACGATCCATCGAGCGCCATATGCCGGCGATCAAGGGAACACGGCGGCAAAGCGCGCGCCACCCTTCGAGAGAACCTTCCGGGACGGCTGACGCCCGCCGCAAACGGCCGAGACCGTTCGCGGCGCGCCGACATCTCAGGCGGCGAGAGCGGCCGCGATGTCGCGCTCGAGCGACGCGGGCTTGGCGGTCGGCAGATAGCGGCCGATCACCCGGCCGTCGCGGCCGACGAGGAATTTCGTGAAGTTCCACTTGATGCCGGCCGTGCCGAGGAGGCCGGGCTTCTCGCTCTTGAGATGCCGGTAGACCGGGTCGGCGCCCGCCCCGTTGACCTCGACCTTCGCCAGCAGCGGGAAGCTCACGTCGTAGGTCAGGCTGCAGAACTGGGCGATCTCGGTGGCGTTTCCCGGCTCCTGCGCGCCGAACTGGTTGCAGGGGAACCCCAGCACCACGAGCCCGGCCGCGCGGTGCTTCTTCCACAAGGCCTCCAGCCCCTCGTATTGCGGGGTGAACCCGCATTTCGAGGCGGTGTTGACGACGAGCACGACCTTGCCGCGGTACTGCGCGAGGGGATGCGGAGCGCCGTCGGCGCCCTTCGGCGCGAAGTCGAACAGCGTCATCGGGCCGCCGTCCGCCGCTCGACGAGGCGGGCCAGGTACGCGGACCCGATCGGGATGATCGTGTCGTCGAAATTGTAGCCCGGGTTGTGCAGCCCGGCTCCGGTCGAGGCGCCGATCCAGGCATAGGCGCCGGGCACCGCCATCGCCATGTCGGCGAAGTCCTCGCTGCCCATCTTCGGGCTGGAATTGAGGTCGACCCGCTCGGGCCCGAACAGCTCGGTCGCGGTGTCGATCGCGGCCTGGGTCTGGTCGGGTGCGTTCTCCAGCACCGAGAACTTGTCCTGGATGTCGACCGTGATCTCGGCGCCGTAGGCCGCAGCGTAGCCCTTGGCGAGCTCCCGCATCCGGTCGTGGCTGAGCTTGCGCAGGTCGCGGTCGAAGGTGCGGATCGTGCCGGCCATGTGCGCGGTGTCGGGGATGACGTTGTAGGCCGAGCCGGCGTTGAACTGGGTGATCGACAGCACGATCGACTTGAGCGGGTCGGCGTTGCGCGAGACGATCGACTGCAGCGCCTGCGCCAGCGCCGTGCCGACGACGATCGGGTCGATGCCGCTGTGCGGCTGCGCCGCGTGGATGCCGCGACCCTTCACGTGGATGTCGAAGAAGTCGGCCGCCGCCATGATCGGGCCGGGGCGCAGCTTGATCATGCCGTGCGGGCCGCTCGGCTGGTTGTGCAGGCCGTAGATCTCGTCGCAGGGAAAGCGCTCGAACAGCCCGTCGGCGAGCATGGCGCGGGCGCCGCCCAGCCCCTCTTCCGCCGGCTGGAACACGAACACCGCCGTGCCGTCGAAGTCGCGGGTCTCGGCGAGGTACCGGGCGGCGCCGACGAGCATGGTGGTGTGGCCGTCGTGCCCGCAGGCGTGCATCTTGCCGGGGATGGTCGAGCGATAGGGGAGGTTGGTCTCCTCCGCGATCGGCAGCGCGTCCATGTCGGCGCGCAGGCCGATGCGGCGGCCGTTGTCGCTGCGGCCCTTCAGGATGCCGACGACGCCGGTGCCGCCGACGTTGCGATGGACCTCGATGCCGAAGCCCTCGAGCAGGTCGGCGACGATGCCCGAGGTGCGCACCTCCTCGAACCCGATCTCGGGATGGGCGTGCAGGTCGCGGCGGAGCGCGGTCAACGCGTCGGCGTAGGTCGTGATGCGATCGATCGGGCTCATGGGCGTCAGGACTCTTCCGGGCTGGGCCGTCGGAACGGCGTCAGGGTGTCGAGCTCGTCGACCATGGCTTCGACATGGGCGCGCTCGCGCTGCAAGTAGTCGGCCACCGCGCGGCGCAACGACGGGTCGGCGATGTCGTGCGCGGAGTGCATCAGCACCGGCCGGTAGCCGCGGGCGAGCTTGTGCTCGCCCTGCGCCCCGGCCTCGACCCGCTTCAGGCCGCGCGCGATCGCGAAGTCGATCGCCTGATAGTAGCAGACCTCGAAATGCAGGAACGGGTGCTCCTCGATGCAGCCCCAGTTCCGGCCGTAGAGCGCCGTGTCGCCGATCAGGTTGATCGCGCCGGCGACGTAGCGGCCCTCGCGCTTGGCCATGATGAGAAGCACGCGCTCGGGCATCCGCTCGGACAGGAGCGAGAAGAAGCGCCGGTTGAGGTAGGGCCGGCCCCATTTGCGCGCGCCGGTGTCGGTGTAGAATTCGTAGAACGCGTCCCAATGCGCCTCGGTGAGGTCGGCCCCGGTCAGGTGCTCGACCGTGATGCCGGGCGACAGCGCGTCGCGCCGCTCGCGCTTGATGCTCTTGCGCTTGCGCGAGGCGAGCGCCGCGAGGAAGTCGTCGAAGCCCGCGTAGCCGGCGTTCTCCCAGTGAAACTGCTGGTCGGTGCGCTGGAGGAAGCCGGCGGCGCCCGCCCGCTCCCATTCCGGCTCCTGCATGAAGGTGACGTGGATCGAGGAGGCCTTGGTCTCGGACCGCAGCGCCCGCAGGCCGGCGACCAGGGCGGCCGTCGCGGTCTCCGGGTCGGCGCCGGGCGCGATCAGGAAACGCGGGCCGGTGACGGGGGTGAACGGCACGCTCACCTGCAGCTTCGGGTAGTAGCTCCCGCCGGCGCGCTCGAAGGCGTCAGCCCAGCCGTGGTCGAAGATGTATTCGCCCTGGCTGTGGGATTTCAGGTAGCACGGCACGACCCCGAGCAGCGTGTCGTCGCGCTCCACCGAGACGTGCAACGGCAGCCACCCGGTCCGGCGCGAGACGCAGCCCGAATCCTCGAGCGCCGAGAGGAAGGCGTGGCTGACGAAGGGGTTGTGGGTCTCGTCGCCCGAGCCCAGCGTCTCGGCCGACGTGGCGCAGGCGTCCCAGGCCGCGGCCCCGATCTCCTTCAGGCCGGCGAGCGCGCGGACCTTGAGCACGGTCTCGGAGGTCGCAGGCTCGTGCGGAGCACCCGGTTTTTCCATGCACGACAATCTAGCCCGCCGGACAGGGGGGACAAGGCGGAGGCGTGCATCCTGCCGTCGCAGCGTGGGGCATCGCCGTCTTCCGGTCTTGCCAAGCCGCTCGCCACCTTCCAACGGTCCGCATGGGAATCGACGGTCCCCTGAGAGTCGAGCCAATGCGCCTCAGCCACCCGCTCGCCTTCCGAAGGCGGACGCCGCCGGATGATTTCATCGATGATCATCCGATCGAGATGTCGAACCTCGACGAGGCGGACCCGCATGTGCCGGGCACGATCTTCGTGTCGACGGCCCTCGGCTCGCACGGCCCCCAGGTGAAGTGGTATCCCGACCGTGCAGGGCGGACGTTACCGTGCCTCATCGTCTCGATCGGACCGAATCCGAGCGTCCGTGACGATTTCCTGCCGCCGATCGTGTCACGGGCCGCGGCCCCGAAGGTCATCGCGTGGGTGCGACCCAACCACGTCGCCCTGCTGGACTTCTGGACGAACGGCGCATCCTGGAACCGCCGTGAGGTCGCCGCCTTCCTCGATGGGCTGCTTCCCCTTCCCTGATCGAGCCTTGCCCTGATCGAGCCTTGCCCTGATCGAACCCTGCCGTGACCGAACGGATCAGGCCGAAAACCCCTCGAACACCATCTGGTCGGCATACATCTCGGCGAGCCGGCGCTGGTCCGGGTTGCGCACCGTCCAGGCCATCACCGGGAGATGGCCGAGCACGCGGGCGAGATGCGTCGCGGCGCAGGGCAGGTCGTCGACCCGCCAGGACACGAAGCCGGGCCGCGTCTCCGCGATGTGCAGCAGGTCCGAGAGCCGGCGCCGCGCCGAATCGGTGAGGCCGGCATAGGCCGGGTCGTCCTGGTTCGTCTCGCCGACGATGCCGCGCGGGATCGTCTCGGGCACCAGCCCGCGCAGCGCCGCGACCACCTGCGGGTCGAAGGATTTCACGGCCACCGGCCCGGCGTATTCGCACAGGATGTCCGCGACCCGGCGGGTCAGGGTGAGGTCGCCGGAATAGGACGACTTGATCTCGACCACGAGCGGCGTCCGCCCGGCGATCTCCGACAGGAAGGCCGGCAGCGTCGGGATGGTCTCCGCCGTGCCCGCGACCGTCAGGCGAGCGAGGTCGGCGCCCCGCATCGCGGCGACGGGGTCGGCGACGCCCGTCAGCCGCCCCAGCGCCGCATCGTGGAACACCATCGCCTCGCCGTCGGCGCTGATCTGCACGTCGCACTCGATGGCGTAGCCGCCGGCGATCGCCGCGCGGGCGGCGGCGACCGTATTCTCGGGGCGGCCCGCCGCGCGGTCGTGCAGGCCGCGATGGGCGATCGGCCGCGCGACGAGCCAGGAGATCCCGGCGGGCCGGCCCATCACCGCACCTCGAACATCGCCTCGACCTCGACGGCGGCGTCCAGCGGCAGCTCGGCGACGCCGACCGTGGAGCGGGCATGGCGGCCGCGGTCGCCCAGCACCGCGACCATCAGGTCGGAGGCGCCGTTCATGATGCCGGCGAGACCGGCGAAGCTCGGCACGCAGTTGATGAAGCCCCCGAGGCGGACGCATTGCACCACCCCGCGCTCGAGGTCGCCCACCGCCGCCTCGACCTGGGCCAGCACGTTGAGCGCGCAGAGCTTGGCCGCGGCGATGCCGTCCTCCGCCGAGACCTCGGCGCCGAGCTTGCCGACATGCGCCGGCCCGAGCTTGCCGTCCGCCCCGAAGCAGATCTGGCCCGAGATCACCACGAGGTTGCCGGTCCGCACGAACGGCACGTAGTTCGCGACCGGGGCCGCCGCCTTCGGCAGGGCGAGCCCGAGGCTCTCGAGGCGTTCCTTGACCGTGCTCATGAGGCGAATCCTCTGGTTCGTCGTTGGCGATGCGCGGGTTCAGGAGCACGGGCAGCACCTGCCGCGCAAGCGGCCCGTGCGAGGCATGTCGTAGGCAAGCCGGCAAACGACGCCTGTTTTGCAGGCATGTCCGGCACGAAGGCCGGCCCCATCATTGACAGCGCGGCCTCGTTTCATAGTAATCGCGCGCGTGCCGCCCCGGTGACGAGGCGGCACTTTCGTTTTTGCACGCAGGGCACTCGTCCTGCACGCAGCCTTCAACGCTGGGTCGTCGCCCGGCACGCCGACACGGAGACGGGATCGTGACATCCGCCCTTCTGCCGACCTATGCCCGGGCCCCCATCGCCTTCGAGCGTGGCGAGGGCGCATGGCTGGTGGCGCGCGGGGGCGAGCGATACCTCGATTTCGGCGCCGGCATCGCGGTGAACGCGCTGGGCCACGCCCACCCGCACCTCGTCGAGGCCCTGACCACCCAGGCGCAGAAGCTCTGGCACACCTCGAACCTGTTCGAGATTCCCGACGGCGAGCGCTTCGGGCAGCGCCTCGTCGACGCGAGCTTCGCCGACGTCGCCTTCTTCTGCAACTCGGGCGCCGAGGCCAACGAGGCCGCGATCAAGATGGCGCGGAAGTACCATGCCGCGGGCGGCCACCCCGAGCGCTACCGCATCGTCACTTTCGAGGGCGCGTTCCACGGGCGCACGCTGGCGACGCTGGCCGCCGGCGGCCAGCAGAAGTACATCGAGGGCTTCGGCCCGAAGGTCGACGGGTTCGACCAGGTGCCCTTCGGCGACCATGCCGCGCTGCGCGCCGCGATCGGCCCCGAGACGGCGGCCGTGATGATCGAGCCGATCCAGGGGGAGGGCGGCGTCCGGCCGGTGCCGCCGCAATGCCTGCGGGGCCTGCGCGAGCTCTGCGACGAGCACGGCCTGATGCTGATCATGGACGAGGTCCAGACCGGCGTCGGCCGCACCGGGCGGCTGTTCGCCCACGAGTGGTCGGGCATCGCCCCGGACATCATGAGCGCGGCCAAGGGCATCGGCGGCGGCTTCCCGATGGGCGTGTGCCTGGCGACGCACGAGGCCGCCCGCGGCATGGTCGCCGGCAGCCACGGCACCACCTTCGGTGGCAACCCGCTCGCGATGGCGGTCGGCAACGCCGTGCTCGACGTGGTGCTGGCCGACGGTTTCCTCGATCACGTCCGGCAGGTCGCGCGGGTTCTGACGCAGAAGCTCGGGGCCCTTCGCGACCGCTATCCCCACGTCGTCACGGCGATCCGCGGCGACGGCCTGATGCTCGGGCTCAAGCTCGGCGTGCCCAACACCGCGTTCGCGGCCGCCGCGCGGGCCGAGCACCTGCTGGTGATCCCGGCGGGCGACAACGTGGTGCGCCTGCTGCCGCCGCTGATCGTCACCGAGGCCGACGTGACCGAGGCCGTCGCGCGCCTCGAAGCCACCGCCGCCGCGTTCGACGGCGCGATGCGCGGCGCCGCCGAGTGATCCTTCCTCGGCTCCCGAAGGCGGAACCGCCGACCGAACCCGGACATGATGTGTTGAGATGACTGCCCCAGCGAACGGCCAGAGCAGCGGCCAGACGGCCGGCGCGAGCGCGCCCCGCCACTTCCTCGACCTGTCGGACTTCTCCGGCGCCGACCTGCGCCGGGTGCTCGACGCGGCCGCCGCGATCAAGGCGCGCCGCCGCAAGGGCGAGATCGCCGTGGAGCGCCCGCTCGCCGGCAAGAACCTCGCGATGGTGTTCGACCGGCCCTCGACCCGCACCCGCGTCTCGTTCGACGTGGCGATGCGCGAGCTCGGCGGCGAGACGCTGATGCTGACCGGCTCCGAGATGCAGCTCGGCCGCGGCGAGACCATCGGCGACACCGCGCAGGTGCTCTCCCGCTTCGTCGACGCGATCATGATCCGCATCCTCGATCACGCGCTGATGCTCGAGCTGGCCGAGAACGCCACGGTGCCGGTGATCAACGCACTGACCAAGCTGTCGCATCCGTGCCAGATCATGGCCGACGTGCTGACCTTCGAGGAGCATCGCGGGCCGATCAAGGGCCGCACGGTGGCGTGGTCGGGCGACGCCAACAACGTGCTGACGAGCTGGGCGCACGCGGCCGCGCGCTTCGACTTCACCCTCAACGTCGCCTGCCCGCCCGAGCTGGCGCCCCCGCCCGCGCTGATGGCCTGGGCGCGCGCCGAGGGCGCCCGCGTCAACGTCACCACCGACGCGTTCGCCGCCGTCGAGGGAGCCGACGCGGTCGTGACCGATTGCTGGGTCTCGATGGGCGACGAGGACGAGAGCCACCGCCACAACCTGCTCAACCCCTACCAGGTGAACGCCGAGCTGATGCGCGCCGCCGCCAAGGACGCGGTGTTCATGCACTGCCTGCCGGCCCATCGCGGCGAGGAGGTCACCGCCGAGGTGATGGACGGCCCGCAATCGGTGGTGTTCGACGAGGCGGAGAACCGCCTCCACGCCCAGAAGGGCATTTTGGCGTGGTGCCTGCGGGCGAACGGGCTCTGAGCAGACGGATCGCCGAGGCCGTTCGGACGCAGGACCCGTGAGGTCCGCGGGCCTTGACCGTATGAACATCGTGTATACGTTCACGGCGTGAGATACCGATCCCGACCCGGTTGTGAGAGGCTGTCGCCGTGAGCATCGATGGGCGGAGCAACGTCCCGGTGCGGCGCGGGACGACGATCAACCTGCGCGTCGAGGCCGAGACGCGGGACCTGATCGATGACGCCGCATCGGTGCTCGGCAAGACGCGGACCGAGTTCATGATCGACACCGCGCGTCATCACGCCATCGACGTGCTGCTCGATCAGCGCCTGTTCGCCCTGGACGACGCGCGGCATGCCGCGTTCGTCGCGGCCCTCGACGCGCCGCCGGTTGCGAGACCGAGGCTGAGCGCGCTCATGGAGAGGAAGCCGGCCTGGGAGCGATGATCGGCCCGCCGGTTCCGCTGGGTTCGGAGCACGGCCTCGATGGGTTCTCGTGCGGCAAGCCGGTGCTCGACGATTGGCTGAAGCGGCAAGCACGCCGCAGCGAGGGCCGGTTCGCCCGGACCTATGTGATCTGTGCGGACGGCACGGTGGTGGGTTATTACTGCATCTCCGCGGGAACGGTCGCCCGGGCGGATGCTCCGGGACGGATTCGACGCAACGCGCCGGAGCCGATCCCGGTCTCGATTCTGGGTCGGCTGGCCTTGGATCGGCGTTGGGCCGGGCGTGGGCTCGGTGCCGACCTCCTGGCCGATGCACTGCGCCGGATCGCCAATGCCGCCGAGGTGATCGGCATCGGCGCCGTCCTGATCCACGCGCTCGACGACCAGGCGCTGACATTCTACCGCAGCCGGGCGGAATTCCTCGCGTTCCCAGACAACTCGCGCACCCTGTTCCTGCCGATCGGCGCGCTGACAGACAGACGATGACGACCCGAACGCTTCCAAGCCGAACGTTTCCAGGCCAATTGCTTCCAGGATCGAATTGAGCACCATGACCGCCGGACACGACACCACCCCGATCAACGAAGGCAACGGTCACGACGGCGCCGACGACTGCGTGCTGCCGTTCTCCGTCGAGGCGCTCGACGTGCGCGGGCGCGTCGTCCGGCTCGGGCCGTCCGTCGACACGATCCTGCGGCGGCACGGCTACCCGGATGCGGTGGCGCGCCTGCTCGGCGAGGCGGCGGCGCTCACCGTGCTCCTCGGCTCGTCCCTGAAGTTCGAGGGCCGGTTCCAGCTCCAGACCAAGACCGACGGCCCGGTCGGGATGATCGTCGTCGACTTCGAGGCGCCCGACCGCCTGCGCGCCACCGCCCGCTTCGAGGCGGAGGCGATCGCGGCTCTGGGCACCGGTCCGCACAAGGCCGCCGAGTTGATCGGGCAGGGGCACCTGGCCATGACCATCGACCAGGGCTCGGCGGCGAGCCGCTACCAGGGCGTCGTCGCGCTGGAGGGACAGAGCCTGGAGGAGGCGGCGCACCAGTATTTCCGCCAGTCCGAGCAGATCCCGACGCAGGTGCGCCTCGCCGTGGCCGAAGCCTTCGAGGACGGGCAGAGCCGCTGGCGCGCCGGCGGGCTGCTGGTCCAGTTCCTGCCGCAGTCGATCGACCGGGCCCGCCTGGCCGACCTGCCGCCGGGCGACATCCCGGAGGGCCGCGTCCACCTCGACGAGAACGGCACCCAAGAGGACGACGCCTGGGTCGAGGCGCGCGCCCTGGTCGGCACGGTCGAGGACCACGAGCTCGTCGACCCGGCGGTCTCGAGCGAGCGGCTGCTCTACCGGCTGTTCCACGAGCGCGGCGTGCGGGTGTTCGAGGCGCAAGCGGTGCACGAGCAGTGCCGCTGCTCGCGCGAGCGGGTGATGGGCATGATCCGCTCGTTCTCGCCCGAGGAGCGCCGCGAGATGGTGGCCGACGACGGCCGCGTCGTCATCACCTGCGAGTTCTGCTCGCGCCGCTACGACCTCGACCCGGCGGAGGTCGAGGCGGAGGTGGGCGGCACGCCGAAGCAATAGAACGCCGCGCCGACGCGACGACGGCCAAGCTTGATCGAGCGATAGACTGAACTTCGGTTCATAAAAATCAGTTTCGAGGTGTGAAACGGTTTTCGAACCTTCGGCGTTTCGATGCTTCCAAGAACGTCGGAGGAAGCATCATGAAAAGGATCGCCATCGGGCTCGCAGCCCTGCTGCTCAGCACGTCGGTCTACGCCCAGGGCGCGGCCGGAAACGCGGCCGGCGCCGGGCCGGGCCGCGCGAATACAGGTTCGACGGACGCGACCGGCGGACGGCCGGGCAGCGACCGCGCATCGGGCGCGTCGTCCGGCGGCCGGATGTCGGACACGCGGGGCGAGGCCCGGAACACGACCGCGGGGAACGGAACCGGCGGCCGCGAGAGCGGCCTGCAGGCCGGGCGGTCCGATCGCCAGGGCGCCGATCGTGGAGGAGCCGATCGTGGAGGAGCCGATCGTCAGGCCGCCGGCCGCGACGACCGGCGCGGCGCGGATCGGGCCGAGGGCCGCGGCGGCAACCGTGACGGGATGCACGAGAGCCGCGACCGGGCGGAGCGGAGGGGGCGCGAGGCGCGCAGCGAGCGGCGCGAGACCCGCACCGACTTCCGGTCTGAGCGGGTCGGCGGCGGCTTCCGGCGCGAGGGCCGGTTCGTGGTCGTCGGCGGCCAGCGCGTGGTGTACGGCTCGCCGGAGTATCGCCGCCTCGTCACGGTCGAGCGCCGGGGCGGCCCGCGGGTCCGCTACGTCACCATCCGCGGCCACCGCGTGCTGTACGGATCGCCGGAATACCGTCGCCTCGTCACGGTCCGCGAGACCGGTCCGCGCGAGCGCTACGTCACCATCCGCGGGCAGCGGGTGCTGTACGGATCGCCCGAGTACCGTCGCCTCAGCGTGACCACGACCGAGCGTCGCGGCGGCAGCGTCGACGTCGGCTTCCGCGGGCAGGATCGCACGGACGTGCGGACCCGCTCCACCCGGACCGAGACCCGCGACGATCGCGGCTTCCGCAATGCCGACCGGCGCAACGCCGACGAGCGCAACACGGGCGCCGACCGGGGATCCGAGCGCAACGCCGACCTGCGTCGGGGCCAGGATGCGCGCGGCGGCCCGGACAGGGGCGGCATCCGCAACGCTTCGGAGACGATGGGCGGCGGCAAGAGCGAGGACAGGGGTGGCGCCAACGGTGGCGTCAGGAGCGGGCGCGATGCCGGCATGACCGGCGGCTCGCCCGAGCGCGGCGGCGCGGGTGCCGCCACCCGCAACGGCCGCGACGGGGGCGGCGCCGGTCGCAATTGATCGGTCCAGTCGTGCGAACGGGGAGGGGCCGGCGACGGCGCCTCCCCGACCCGCCGCGCCGGTCAGCTCTTGAGCACCGGCTCGGCGATGTCGACGGCATGGCGGCCGGCGAGGTATTCCGGCTGGAACAGGCACATCCGCACGGCATCGCGGTAGCGGCCGTTCATGAAGAACTCGTCCCGCAGGATGCCCTCGGGGCGGAAGCCGCAGCTCTCGTAGATCCGCACGGCGCGGGCGTTGTCCTTGTCCACGTGCAGGTAGAGCTTGTGGATGTTGAGCACGCTGAAGGCGTAGTCCATCGCGATCCGCGTCGCCTGGCGGGCGAAGCCCCGGCCCTGGAAGCCCGGATGGATCGCGATCTGGAACTCGCAGCGCCGGTGCAGGTGGTTGATCTCCACGAGCTCGACGAGGCCGGCCGGATGCCCGTTCAGCGTCGCGATGATGAAGCGCCGCTCGGTCTGGTTGTGGATGTTGCGCTCGTAGAGCTGCGCCAGCTCGGCGAAGGACTCGTAGGCCTCCTCGAACCAGTAGCGCATGATGCTGTCGTTGTTGTTGAGCTGATGCACGAACATCAGGTCCTCGCGCTCCAGCGGGCGGAGCTTGACCCTGTCGGGGACGGTCTCGTTCATGCGGCGCAGGCCTCGATCAAGCGGCGGAGGAACGCCTCGCCCTGGCCGAGCGCGGCCAGCGTGATGAACTCGTCCGGCTGGTGGGCCTGGTCGATCGAGCCCGGCCCGCAGACCACGGTCGGGATGCCCGCCTGCTGGAAGCGCCCGGCCTCGGTGGCGTAGGGCATCGACACGGTGCGGTTGCGGTTGGCCAGCCGCAGCGCCAGCCGCTCGGCCTCGGAGCCGGGCTCCGGCAGCAGGCCGGGGATCGCGATCTCCTCGACGGTCTCGATCCGGCCGAACGCGCCGTAGCGGTTCAGGCGCTCGCGGGTCACCGCCTCGGCCTTGGCCTGGAACAGGCGCGGGATCTCGGCCATGTCGAGGTCGGGCAGGCCGCGGAACTCCCAGTGGAAGGCGCATTCCTTGGGCAGGATGTTGCGGGCGGTGCCGCCGTGGATCGTGCCGACATGCACGGTGGTGCTGGGCGGATCGAACCGGCCCGACGCGTCGCCCCGGGCGATCATCCGGTCGGCGATGGCGTTCAGCCCGGAGACGAGGTCGCAGGCCGCCATCACGGCGTTGGCCCCGAGCATCGGCTTGGCCGAATGTGCCTCGTGGCCGTGCACCGTGGTGTGGAAGGTGACGATGCTCTTGTGCGCATCGGCGACCTCGAGGTCGGTCGGCTCGCCGACGATCACCGCGCCCGGCCGCGGCAGGTCGACGCCGAAGCGGGCGATCGCGTCCATCACGCCGAGGCAGGTGGTCTCCTCGTCGTAGGAGAGCAGGATGTGGATCGGGCGCTTGAGGCCGGCCGCGAGGCAGTCCGGCACCAGCGCCAGGGCGGTGGCGCAGAACCCCTTCATGTCGACCGCGCCGCGGCCGTAGGCCCGGCCGTCGGCGACGCGCAGGGTGAACGGGTCGGCGGTCCAGGCCTGTCCCGCGACCGGGACGACGTCGGTGTGCCCCGACAGCACGACGCCGCCGTCGACCTGCGGCCCGATCGTGGCGAAGAGCGCGGCACGGTCGCCGGCCGCGTTCGGGATGCGGAGGTAGGGGACGCCCCAGCCGTCGAGATAGGCGGCGACCCAGTCGATCAGGTCGAGATTCGGCTTCGAGCTTTCGGTGTCGAAGCCGACGAGGTGGGCGAGGATGTCGAGCGGGGTCAGCCGCTCGCCGGAACCGGGCATCGCTTGGTGTCCTGGGCGGGCCGCCGGCCTGCCCGGCTCGAATCAGTGCAGGCTGCGGCGGATATGCGGGCTGTCGAGCGAGAAGGCCGGGATCTCGGCCTCGAAGCTCTCGCCCGCGACCGTGGCCATGGTGTAGCTCCCCGCCATCAGCCCGTCCGGCGTGGTGAGCGGGCAGCCGCTGGTGTAGCAGAACGACTCGCCCGGCTCCAGCACCGGCTGCTTGCCGACGACGCCGGCGCCGCGCACCTCCTGGCACTCGCCGCGCCCGTCGATGATGCGCCAATGGCGGGAGCGGAGCTGCACCTGCTCGGCGCCGTTGTTCACGATCTCGACGGTGTAGGCGAAGAAGTACCGGCTCTCTCCCGGCGAGGATTCCTCCTCGACGAAGCGCGGATTGACGGTCACGCTGATTCCGCGCGTCTCGGCCTTGTACATCGTCCCTAATTGCCCTCTTCAGCGGCGCTCGAGTTCGGTCTAGCTCGGGTCTAGACGGCTCGAAGCCGCTTTTCGATGCGTCATTCAACGTGGTAGTTGCCGGAAGAATTCCCGTCAATTGCGGCGGAGTACGTCGCGGCGGGCGGCAGGAACGGGGCCGGCATGGTCGAAGCGTGGGTGTGCCATCTGAGGTCGCTTCGGCGCGGGGGGGACGTTCGGCTCTCGGCGGCGGCGCTCGCCCACGTGGCGGCCTGGGCGACGCTGCTCGCCCTTGCGGGTTTTTCCGCGTGGCGCGATCCGGCCGCCAACCTCCTGCCCGCGGCGGCGCTCGCGGCCGCGCTGATCCTCGACGGGACCGGGCGGATCGCGGCGGCCGTCATCGCCGGCCGGGCGGGACCCGATCCGCGGCTCGCCGGCCTGCCCTCGCTGGTGCTCGGCGTCGGCGGCACGGTCGGCCTCGTCGCCGGCGCGGCCGCGCTGCTCGTGTTTCCGCGCGCGGTCCCGGTGCTGGCGAGCGCGCTCGCCGGCCTGGTCGCGATCGGCGCCCTGGCCCGGCTCGCCCTGATCCGGATCGTCCTCGCCCTGCCCGGCGACGAGCCCGCCGCCCTCCCGGCGGAGGCGCGCGCGACCTCGGTCCGCCCCCCCTTAAGCCGACGTTAGGCGCTTTGCTCGAAAACGGCCGATGGTGACGGCCGGACGGGACGCGCGAGAGACATGAGCACGACGCCGAGCCCTTCGGTCGAGACCGGCCCTTCGGTCGCGGCAGGCACCGCCACGGGGCAGGGCGCCCCGCGCGACGGCATCCTGTCGGGCGAGGGCATCGCCGCCCTGGCGCGGGCGGGCGGCATCCTGCCGGCCTCGGCCTTCGCCGCCGACCAGATCCAGCCGGCGAGCCTCGACCTGCGCCTCGGGGCGCGGGCTTGGCGCGTGCGCACCAGCTTCCTGCCGGGCGCGGCGCGGGCGGTCTCGGCCTGCGTCGAGCGGCTGGCGTTCCACGAGATCGACCTGCGGCCCGGCGCGGTCCTGGAGACCGGCTGCGTCTACATCGCCGAGCTGCAGGAATCCCTGGCGCTGCCCGAGGACCTCGCGGCGGCGGCCAACCCCAAGAGCTCCACCGGGCGGATCGACGTGTTCACCCGCGTCATCACCGACCGGGCGGAAGCGTTCGACCAGGTCGGGGCCGGCTATCGCGGGCCGCTCTACGCCGAGATCTCGCCGCGCACCTTCCCGGTCCTGGTCCGCACCGGCTCGCGCCTGTCGCAGATCCGCTTCCGACGCGGCATCGTGCGGCTGCGCGACGACGAGCTGGTCGCGCTGCACGCGCGCGCGCCGCTGGTGACCGCGGCGGCGCCGTCCTTCCAGGGGGGCGTCGCCGTCTCGGTCGATCTCGCCGGGTTCGACGGGCTGATCGGCTACCGGGCCAAGCGCCATACCGGCCTCGTGGACGTCGACGCGCCGGGGCGCCACGCGGCGGCCGAGTTCTGGGAGCCGCTGCCGGCCGACGGGTCCGGGTCGCTGATCCTCGATCCCGGCCAGTTCTACATCCTGGCCTCGAAGGAATCGGTGCAGGTGCCGCCCGACCACGCCGCCGAGATGGTGCCGTTCGACCCGCTCGTCGGCGAGTTCCGGGTGCATTACGCCGGCTTCTTCGATCCCGGCTTCGGCTATGCCGGCGCCGGCGGCACCGGCGCGCGCGCGGTGCTGGAGGTCCGCTCCCGCGACGTGCCGTTCCTGCTCGAGGACGGCCAGATCGTCGGCCGGCTCGTCTACGAGCGCATGGAGGCGGTGCCGCTGATGCTCTACGGCGCCGGCGCCGGCTCGAACTATCAGGCGCAAGGGCTGAAGCTGTCCAAGCACTTCGCCTGAAGCGCCCGGACTCAGTATCCCAGCGCGCTGCCGTCCTTGCGCGGGTCCGAGCCGGCCGACAGCATGCCGGCTTCGCGGTCGATCCAGATCACCTGCCCGCCGCCGAGGGGGAGGGGAGCGGTGACCGCGTCGTGGCCGCGGTCCCTCAGGCCGCCGACGAGGCCGGAAAGGCCGCCCTCGACCTCGAGCGTGCCGCCGTAGGCGAAGCTGCGCGGCGCATCAAGCGCCTCCTGCGGGTCGAGGCCGCGGTCGATCAGGCCGGTCAGCAGCTCGACATGGCCCATCGCCTGGTAGTGCCCGCCCATCACGCCGAAGGGCGCGACCGCGCGGCCGTCCCGCATCAGCATGCCGGGGATGATCGTGTGCATCGGGCGCTTGGACGGGCCGATCGTGTTGGGGTGGCCGGCCTCCGTGCGGAACGACAGGCCGCGGTTGTGCAGCAGCACGCCGCTCGACGGCCCAAGGATGCCCGAGCCGAAGCCCTGGAAGATCGAGTTGATCAGCGAGATCGCGTTGCCGTCCCGGTCGACCACGCAGAGGTAGACCGTGTCCTTGTGCGCGCGGGCCGCGAGCTCGGCGCGGATCTCGGGATAGAGCACCGGCGCCTGCGCGCGGGCCATGTCGATCGCCCCGTGGGCGGCCGCCTGCCAGGCGTCGGAGAGCAGGTGCTCGACCGGGATCGCCTGGAGCTCGGGATCGCCGAACAGGGCGTCGCGGTGGTGGTAGCCCTGCTTGCACGCCTCCGCGAAGAGGTGGACCCGGTCGAGGTCGGAGAGCCCGGCGACGTCGAAGGGCTTCAGCACGTTGAGCATCATCAGCGCCGCCAGACCCTGCCCGGCGGGCGGGCATTCGTAGACGTCGTAGCCGCGGTAGCGGGTGCTGATCGGGGTGACGACGTCCGGCGCGGCGCTCGCGAAATCCTCCAGGGTGTGGAGGCCGCCGCGCTCGCGCAGGCGGCTCACGAGATCCTCGGCCACCGGCCCCTCGTAGAAGCCGCGCGCGCCCTCGCCGGCGATCCGCCGGAGGGTCGCGGCCAGCTTCTCGAGCCGCACCACGGTGCCGACCGCCGGCGCCCGGCCGTCGATCAGGTAGGTCGCCGCCGCGTGCGGATCGCCGGCGACCCGGCCGATGCTGCGCGCCCAGTCCCACCCGACCCGCGGCTGAACGGGAAAGCCGTCCTCGGCCAGCCGGATCGCCGGCTGCAGCAGCTCGCCGAGGGAGCGGGTGCCGTGGTCCTCGACGAGCCTCTGCCACGCCGCCACCGCGCCGGGCACGGTCACCGCATGCGCGGAATCGGGCTCGATCGCGACGCCGTTCTCGCGGTACCACGCGTCGTCGGCGGCCGCCGGGCTGCGGCCGGAGCCGTCGATCGCGATCGGCACCGACGCGCCGTTGGGCGCATACAGGGCGAAGCAGTCGCCGCCGATGCCGGTCATCAGCGGGTCGACGACGCACTGCACCGCCACCGCGGCGATCGCCGCGTCGACGGCGTTGCCGCCCGCGCGCAGGGTCTCGATCGCCACCAGCGTCGAGGCCGGGTGCGAGGTCGCGACCGCGGCGTTGGCGGCGTAGACGGGCGAGCGGCCCGGTCCCTCGAAGTTCCTCATGGGCGATCCTCAGCTTCTCGTGGCGACCCAGTGGCCGGGCGCGACCTCGACGAGGTCGCCGCCCTCGGCGATGGGGGAGGCGGGCCGGGCCTGCTCCGCGGCGAGGCGGGCGCGCTCGGCGGCCGGGTCGGGCACCGGCACGGCGCCGAGCAGGCGCCGCGTGTAGGGATGGCGCGGGTCGTCGTAGAGCGCGTCGCTCTCGGCCAGCTCGACGATGCGGCCGCGCCAGAGCACGGCGACCCGGTGGCAGAGATAGCGCACCATGCGCAGGTCGTGGGAGATGAACAGGTAGGACAGCCCCAGCTCGGCCTGCAGGTCCTGCAGCAGGTTGACCACCTGCGCCTGGATCGAGACGTCGAGCGCCGCGATCGGCTCGTCGGCGACGATGAAGCTCGGCTTGAGCGCGATGGCGCGGGCGATGCAGATGCGCTGGCGCTGGCCGCCGGAGAACTGGTGCGGGAACCGCCCGGCGAAGCGCGGCTCCAGCCCGACCCGCTCGAACAGCCCGGCCACCGCCGCGCGGCGCTCGGCCCGGCCCATCTCGGGCCGGTGCAGCTTGAACGCCTCGGAGACGTAGTCGCCGACGCTCATCCGCGGGTTGAGCGCGGCGTAGGGGTCCTGGAACACGGTCTGGATGCGGGCGCGCATGCCGCGCATCGCTCGCGGCGAGAGCTTGGCGAGGTCCGTGCCCTCGAAGGCGACGGTGCCCGCGGTCGGCGGGTTCAGCATCGTCACGGCACGGCCGATGGTCGACTTGCCCGAGCCGGATTCGCCGACGAGCCCCAGCGTCTCGCCGGCGCGGATGTCGAAGCTGACGTCCTCGACCGCCCGGAACACCGAGGCCTTGCCGCCCCACCACGAGCGCAGGGGATAGTGCTTCGAGAGGTTGCGCACCGAGACGATCGGATAGTCCGGGGCCCGCATCACCGTGCCTCCTCCGCTTCGCGCGCCAGGATCGCCGGAAGGTCGTACCAGGCCGCGACGAGGTGGCCGGGCGCGGCGCCGGCGGCCTGGACGAGCGGCGGCGCCTCGGTGCGGCAGCGGGGGGTGGCGTAGGCGTTGCGCGGCGCGAACGGGTCGCCGGGCGGGGGCGCGCGCATGTCGGGCGGCGCGCCCTCGATCTGGCGCAGGCGCCCGCGCCCGGCCCGGCCGCGGGTGAGGTCGGGGAGCGAGCGCAGCAGGCCGAGGGTGTAGGCGCTGCGCGGGTCGGCGAAGATGTCGTCCACCGGCCCGCGCTCGAGGATGCGGCCGGCATACATCACCTGCACCGTGTCGCTGATGCCGGCGACCACCCCGAGGTCGTGGGTGATCCAGATGATCGCCATGCCGATCTCGCGCTTCAGCTCCTGCACCAGGGCGACGATCTCGGCCTGCACCGTGACGTCGAGCGCCGTCGTCGCCTCGTCCGCGATGAGGAGCTTCGGGCGGCAGGCGATCCCGATGGCGATCATCACGCGCTGGCGCTGGCCGCCGGAGAACTCGTGCGGGTACTGGTCGAGGCGGCCGGCCGCGTTCGGGATGCGGACGAGGTCGAGCAGCTCCCGCGCACGCCGGCGCGCCGCGCGGGCGTCGAGGCCGAGATGGATGCGCAGCGGCTCGACGATCTGCGCCGCCACGGTCATGCCGGGGTTGAGCGAGCTCATCGGGTCCTGGAACACGAACCCGATCTCGCCGCCGCGGACTTTTCGGAGCGCCTTCTCGGGCAGGGTGAGCAGGTCGCGGCCCCGGAACAGCACCTGACCGCCGGTGATCCGGCCGGGCGGCCGCGGGATCAGGCCGAGCATGGCCAGCACGTGCACGCTCTTGCCGGAGCCCGATTCGCCGACGATGCCCAGCGTCTCGCCCTCGCGGAGCGCGTACGAGACGCCGTTGACGGCGTGGACCGCGCCGCCGTCGGTGTCGAAGGCGACGGCGAGGTCGCGGACCTCGAGCAGGGGCGTTTCGAGACGCGGCATGTCGCTCATGTGCGGGCCCGCGGATCCAGCGCGTCGCGCAGCCCGTCGCCGAGCAGGTTGAAGCCGAGCACGGCGAGGAAGATCGACAGGCCGGGCCAGATCGCCATCCACGGCGCCTGGTCGAGGAAGTTCTTGGCGACGTTGAGCATCGCGCCCCAGGACGGCTCGGGCGGCTGCTGGCCGAGCCCGAGGAAGGACAGGCTCGCCTCGGCGATGATCGCCGCGGCGATGGTCAGCGTCGCCTGGACCAGGATCGCCGGCACGATGTTGGGCAGGATGTGCACCAGCGCGATCCGCCAGGGCGGGTTGCCGACCGAGCGCGCCGCCTCGACGAACTCCTCCGCCGCCACCGCCTGGACCTGCGCGCGGGTGAGCCGGACGAAGGTCGAGGTCGCCGAGAGGCCGATCGCCACCATGGCGTTGGTCAGGCTCGGGCCGAGGAAGGCCGCGAGCGCGATCGCCAGGATCAGGAACGGGATCGCCAGGAGCGCATCGGTGAGCCGCATGATCGCGCCGTCGACCCAGCCGCCGGCATAGCCGGCGACGAGCCCGAGCGGCAGGCCGAGCGAGACCGCGAGCGCCACCGAGACGAGGCCGGCGCCGAGCGAGGCCCGCGCCCCGTAGACGATGCGGGCCAGCACGTCGCGCCCGACCTCGTCGCCGCCGAACGGGTGGGCCAGCGACGGCGCGGCGCGCACCGCGCCCCAATCGGTCGCCGTCGGGTCGTAGGGCGCGATCCATCCGGCGAACGCCGCCATCAGCACCAGCCCGACGACGATGGCGAGCCCGACGACGGCGCTCCGCCGCGCCCGCAGCCGGCGCCAGAAGGCGCCGAGCATGCCGGGCTCGCGCGGGAGGGTCACCGCTCGTCCCCCCGCCACGGAGGGGGGCGGCAACAACGCGGCGGCGTCGCGATCCATCCCGCTCATGCCCGCCTCAGCTTCGGGTTGACCACGGCCGCCAGCACATCCGCCGCGAGGTTGAGGCCGACATAGGTGGCGGCGGTGCAGATCACGACGCCCTGCACGGTGGCGAAGTCGCGGTTGAACACCGCGTCGACCATCAGCTTGCCGAAGCCCGGCACCGAGAAGATCTGCTCGGTGAGCACTGCGCCGGACAGGAGCTGCCCGAACTCGAGGGCGCCCAGCGTGATGATCGGGATCGCGGCGTTGGGCAGCGCGTGGCGCAGCACCAGGCGCAGCGGCGAGACGCCCTTGGCGCGGGCCGTGCGGACGTAGTCGGAGCCGAGCACGCCGAGCATCGCCGCCCGGGTGTGGCGCATCATCACCGCGCTGATCGCGTTGCCGAGCACGAAGGCCGGCATCGCCATCGCCTTGAGGTTCTCCCACAGGCTCTCCGAGGGCGGGACGTAGCCGGAGGCCGGCAGCCATCCGAGCTGCACCGAGAACAGCAGGATCATCAGGATGCCGAGCCAGAAGTTCGGGATCGACAGGCCCCAGAGCGCGACGCCGTTGGCCAAGGTGTCGGCCCAGGTGCCGCGGCGGGCGGCCGAGACGATGCCCATCGGCACGCCGATGGCCAGGGCCACCAGCATGGCGAGGCAGGCGAGCTCGAGCGTCACCGGCAGCTTCTCGAGGACGAGTTCCGAGACCGGCTTCTGCAGGCGGATCGACTCGCCGAAGTCGCCGGTCAGGACGCCCGCCGCCCAGTAGCCGTAGCGGACGGGGAGCGCCCGATCGAGGTGATACTTCTCGCGGATGAAAGCGATCACCTCCGGGTCGCGCTCCTCGCCGGAGAGCGCGGTCGCGGTGTCGCCCGGCAGCAATTGCTGCAGGGCGAAGATGATCATCGAGGCGAGGACGAGCGTCGGGACCGCGAGCGCCAGGCGGCGGGCGAGGAAGCGCAGCATCAGTTCAGCTTGAGCCCGGTGAAGCGCGCCAGCCCGTCCGGGTAGGCGACGAAGCCCGAGAGCTTCTTGGTGTAGGCCCAGAGCAGCTTGCGGTGCAGCAGGTAGAGGCCCGGGCGGTCGTTCAGGACCCGGTCGGCAAGCTGCTTCCAGGCGGCCTGCCGCTTCTGTGGGTCGACGGTGCCGCGCTCGGCCTGGAGCGCCGCGTCGGCCTCGGCGTTGCAGTAGCGGCTGTAGTTCAGCGGCGTCTTGCAGCCGAGGAAGCTGAAGGTGTTGCCGTCGGGGTCCGGTCGCCCGGACCAGGAATACAGGTAGGCCTCGAAGTTGCCCTTGTCGGCCATGTCGAGCAGCGTGGTGAAGTCGGCGGCCTGGATCCGGATGTCGAAGCCGGCCTCCCTGGCCATCGCCTGGATCACCTGCCCGACCTGCGGCGCCTCGCTGTTGGCGTAGACCGAGAGCGTGATCTGGGGTTTCGGCTGCCCGGCCTCGGCGAGCAGGGCCTTCGCCTTGGCGACGTCGCGCTTGGGCACCGGGTATTCGGTCACGTAGCTCGGGTGCTTGGGCGAGACCCACTGGTTGCCGGGCAGGAACTCGCCGTTGAACACCACCTGGTTGAGGGCGTTGCGGTCGATCGACAGGTCGAGCGCCTGGCGCACCTTCGGGTCGGCAAGCGGCGAGCCGGCCTTGGCGGGGTTCAGCAGGATCTCCTGGAAGCCGAGCTCGTAGACCGATCCGAGCGCGAGCTTGGCGTCGCGGCTGACCTGGGGGACGTCGGTCGGCGCCAGGCGCTCCAGCAGGTCGAGCTGGCCAGCGCGCAGGTTGGTCAGCCGCACGGTGGCATCGGGGATCGGGCGGAACTCGATCCGCTGGATCTGGATCTGGTCCTTGTTCCAGTAATCGGGAAAGCGCTCGACCACGATCCGGTCCTGCGGCACCCGCTCGACGAACCTGAAGGGGCCCGCGCAGACCGGCGCCGTCGAGAACTTGTCGCCGAGCCGCTCGGCGGCCTTGGGCGAGACCATCATCCCGGCCCGATCCGTGAACTGGGCGATCAGCGGCGCGAACGGCGTATTCAGGTTGATCTTGAAGGTCAGGTCGTCGACCACCTCGACGGTGTCGATCGGCGCGATCTCGCCGCGGCGCTGCGAGCCCGGCATCTTGAGGTGCCGCTCGATCGAGAACTTCGCCGCCGCCGCGTTCAGCGGCTCGCCGTCATGGAACCTCACCCCCGGCCGCAGGTGCATGGTCAGGGTCTTCTCGTCGGGCGAAAGCTCCCATTGCGTGGCGAGCTGCGGCACCGGCTTCAGGTCGGGCCCGATGTCGACGAGCTTGTCGCAGAGCGCGGCGAAGACCATGCGGCTGGCGAACGTCCGCGCCAGCGTCGGATCGAGGGCGTCGGGGTCCTCCATCATGCCGTAGCGCAGGGTCTGCGCCGAGAGGACCGTGGACGAGAGCGGCAGGGAGACGAGCAGGCCCGCGATCAGGCAGGCGGCCGACAGACGCGACATCAGGACTTCCCGGGACGGACCAGAGTTTCGAGGCGGATGAGCGGAGCGTGGGCCGATGCACGGGATCAGGCAACCCCAAGCTGGCATTTCGCATTCCAGGCACCATCCGTGCCACCGACGGTTGCCGGTCGTTTCCGGGCGGCCGATCGGAGGCCGTATCGATCTCGATCCGCACGGCCTCGTCCTCGTCGACCAGACGGCGGCCGCCACCGACAGGCTCCGAGGCTCCGGTCGACGCCTCCGCGTGGTGCGCTGCCGCATCTGCGTGCCGCACGGGCACGACGAGACCGCCACCGCCGCCCTCCCAAAGACCCTGAAAGACTTCGACCCAGCATGGCCGGAAACGACCTTGGGAGGTCTCTGGATCGGTGCACGCGGTTTGCCGGATCGCAGGATCGCAGCGCTTCGATCGACCCGTTTCCTCGACCGTTCCCTTCGGGCTAGATCGAAAGGCGTACGCGGCCTCTCCTGAAAATCTGTCATCTCGTCGAGGATTCAGCCTACCGTCAGGCCGGAAGATCGACGCGACCCATTGCAAAACTTGATCTGCTTTATTTCATGGTCACGCAATATAGAGCGATTATATTTCTCTTTAGATTGTCTTTCGTCTGCTCGAAGATGCGGACTCGGAGGTACCGATGTCGGTGACAGTCATAGTGCCAACCCATAACCGCGCCAAGTACATAGAGGCGTGCATCGGAAGCGTGTTGACGCAATCCCACGAGGACTTCGAGCTGATCGTCGTCGATGACGCGTCGACCGATGGGACCCATGAGATCCTCGCGGCTCTCGCCAAGAAGGATGCGAGGATCCGTTTGTTGCGTCACCCGACGAACAGGGGCGGTCCTGCCGCCAGGAATTTGGGGCTGTCGCTTGCGAAATACGATCTGATTGCCTGCATGGACGACGACGACATCATGCTTCCGGACAGGCTGAAATCGCAAATCCGATTCATGGAAGAAAACCCGGACGTCAGCGTTCTGAGCTCGGCAGCATACATGATCGATGTCGACAACAAGATCATCGGAAAGAGCGTCCCGACCATTGATATGGAACGTGGGCTTGCAAGAAAAGACCCGGGCCTCATCGTCAATATCATCCATCCGACTGCGATGTATCGGCGCGATGTCGTTCTCGGCTTGGGCGGCTATCGGAACTATCTTCTGGATGATCGAGACTTGTGGGGGCGAATGGCGACCGCGGGCTTCAAGATCGCCGTGTCGCCCGAGCCTGTCTTGATGCATCGCCGGCATAGCAGCATCATGACGACGCGGATCAACGAGATCTTCGAAAACGGAGATTTCATCGATTTCAACATGATCAGGCGCCTGAACGGCAACACGGAAATAAGCCTGGAACAATATAGGGAAATGCTTCACTCACAATCGATCTGGAAAAAATGCCGCAATTGGAGATTGAAGAGATCCGCTGTCGCCTACAGAATAGCGACCCTGCACTACAGCAGCGGAAACTGGCTTCCGTTCATGAAAAACCTGGCCGTAGCGCTTTCGCTCAACCCGTCAAAGTACGTCGTGCGAACGATCGCGAAAAAGGGAAAATACCTGCTTAGAAAATCGACCCCCAAGCATATTCTACCGCTTGAGATGATCTTTGTCATAAGAATCAAAGACGCCGGATCATGATGCATCGTTGTTCTTTGCGCATCGCGCGGCGTCATTTCAAGCTCATATCTCAGTGCAAGCTACCTGAGATGAAATCGGTGCTGCCGACGGGCTATTTCACCTGAAGCGTCGGAGCAGCTGACGGAGGCCGACATGCGCATCCTGGTGACCGGCGGCTGCGGCTTCATCGGCTCCGCCCTCGTGCTCCACCTGGTGCGCGACCTCGGCCACGACGTGCTGACGCTGGACGCGCTGACCTACGCGGCCAACCCGGTGTCGCTGGCGCCCCTCGCCGAGGATCCCCGCCACCGCCTGGTCGAGGCCGATATCTGCGACGCCGACGCGGTGCGCGCGGCGTTCGCGGACTTCCGGCCCGACGCGGTGATGCACCTGGCGGCCGAAAGCCACGTCGACCGCTCGATCACCGATCCGGGCGCGTTCATCCGGACCAACGGGATCGGCACCCAGGTGATGCTGCACGCGGCGCGCGGCCACCACGAGGGGCTGGCGGCGGACGCGCAGGGCCGCTTCCGCTTCCTCCACGTCTCGACCGACGAGGTCTACGGCTCGCTGCCGCCGGGCGGGTTCTTCACGGAAGGCAGCCGCTACGACCCGCGCTCGCCGTACTCGGCCTC